>NZ_KV802381.1:0-200 GCF_001810675.1 Facklamia sp. HMSC062C11
AAGACAGAAGTTAAAGACAAAACAGCTTTAACTGATGACGAAAAAGCTAAGGTTAAGGAAGAAGTTAAGAAAGCAAACCCGGAAGCTAAAGACGTAACAGTTGGTGATGATGGTAAAGCTACTCTAACTTACGAAGACGGAACAACCAATGAAATTCCTGGAGACAAGACAGTAACTGAAAAAGCAAAAACAGATGCTGA
>NZ_KV802382.1:0-144798 GCF_001810675.1 Facklamia sp. HMSC062C11
TTTTGGTGGACTTATGTCACAGCCTCTTTTTAGATTTAATCCCTTTATGATACAATCTATGGTATGATAGAATTATAAAATAGATCAAGGAGTTACCGCTAATGAATCCACATTCTAATCGTTTTAAATTTTCAGCTTTAGCAGTTGCGGGATCAGCTGCTTTGGCTCTTTCTGCACAAACCGCTCATGCTCAAGAAGTTAAAATACATAGCGTGGTACATGGAGAATATTTACAATTAATTGCTGATCGTTACGGTGTGACCGTGGATAATATAAAGCAATGGAATAATCTGTCTTCCAATTATCTTTTTACAGGGAATCAATTAATCGTTAGCCAACCGCAAGCGTCAACGACTGAACAGGCATCGGTTCAACCTAGCAATCAATCGACCAGTACAGTTACTCAGTCCCAACCTCAACCGACTGGGACTGGAATGACAGCGGTCCCTCAATCGAGTGGGTATTATACGGTAAAGGCAGGAGATAGTTTATGGGCCATTGCTAACAAGTACGGAACAAGCATTCAGCAACTTAAACAATGGAATAATCTTTCTTCAAATTTTATCTATCCAGGTAAGCAACTGGCTGTTCAAGTAAGTACTCCAACAAAGAATAATCAAGTGGCTACTGATACTAAAGTGAATAAGCCATCTGTACAGCCAACGCAGCCAACTTCTGCCGCAAAAAGCTATGTTGTTCGTCCTGGTGATAGTCTATGGGCAATCGCTACTCGTCACGGTGTAACCATCCAGCAGCTAAAGCAGTGGAATAACCTACGCTCGAATTATATTTATGCGGGTAATCAATTGCGTGTTAGTCCAGTTATATCAACACCTACCCCCAATAATCAGGCTAACCCAACACCTTCAAAACCGGTGGTAACTAAACCATCACCATCGGTTACTGCGAATGTTTATACAGTGAAGCCTGGTGATAGTCTATGGGCGATTGCAACCAAGTATGGTACCACTATTCAAAATATTAAAACATGGAATAATTTAAAATCAAATTATATCTATGCAGGTAACCAGCTTTATGTGAAGCAGCCTAACACTAATGCTAGTCCAACCCCTGACAAGAAACCGACTGTTTCACAAAACTCAGGTAATCACCAAGCAAAAAATCAAGCAACAAATCAAGCAACAACTCAAGGGCCAGCTACTTATACCGTTAAAGCGGGAGATAGCTTGTGGGCGATCGCTACCAAGCATGGTATTACCATTCCAGAATTGAAGCGCCTTAATAATCTAAGGTCCAATTATATCTATCCAGGAAATCAATTGGTCGTTAAGTCTGGAAAAACAACGCCTAATGTGGGTCAACCTAGTCAACCTGCTAGCCAAACTCCACAAAAACCGGCGGCTCAAATAAGTCGATCAGTCTTTATTGATGCAGGTCACGGAGGTGCAGAAACCGGTACGGATAATTTTGGCGTCAAGGAAAAAGATTTAAACTTAAAGATTGCACGCCAAGTCTCAGATCGGTTAAGAGCCCAAGGCTATTCGGTTTTTGAGACACGTAAAAATGACCGCTTTGTCAGTCTAGAAGCACGGAATGCTTTGGCAAACGACCTAAAGACGGATATTTTTGTATCGATTCACCATAATGCGATGCCAGCTAATTTGGCAGGTTCTGCAAAAGGAATCGTCACTTTGTATCATGATCGCTCAGTTGATTGGCCAGGCTTTATGACGCCAGAAAATCAAACAAACGAAAAATTAAATGAGAATAAACGATTGGCCCAAAGTTTACAAAATGCCTTAATCAATGAAACCGGTGCTAAAAATATGGGAGCAAGGCCTCAAAATCTTCATGTCACTCGTACAACTGACATGCCTTCTGCGTTAGTCGAGCTTGGATTTATGGATAATTATTCCGAATTTAAACAAGTTACGAATTCGGTTTATCAAGCTAAATTGGTAGACGGATTAGTAAAAGGGATTAATCACTTCTTTGGACGCTAGAATATATGTAAGAGCTGCTATTAAGAGGCGGCTCTTTTTTGTAATTGACTTATGACGTTTCAGTGACAATATGTAGAATAAGTTTTTTTTGACGTTAGAAAATGTTATAATGAGGCTGAGAGACACTTATAAAGAGAAAGAGGGGATTATAATGACAATATTAAGAAAACAATGGATAAAATCAGCAGCAGTTTTATCGGCTGTTGCCGCCTTGACGATTGACCCCTTATTAAAGGTCCAAGGTCAAACTTATTATACTGTACAACCGAACGATACAATTTATGGAATTGCTCAGCGTTATGGGTTAAGCCCAGATACACTTATGCGGATGAATAATTTATCTTCATCTTTGATTGATGTCGGAGACTTATTGATGATTGAAGGTGCTGGTTCTACTCAGCCTTCTAGCTCAACGCCTTCATCCAGTCCGTCACAATCTGGTGCGACCTATGTGGTTCAGCCGGGGGATACCTTGTATAATATTGCTCGAGCATATGGTCTGTCTTTAGACCAGTTAAAAGCTATGAATGGCCTCTCGTCAAATTATATTTTTGCTGGAGATCAGCTAGCGGTTGCCAGTGGTGGAACCACTTCCGTTGGACAATCTTCGACTGGACAAGTTGGTCAAGGCTCATCAACTAGTCAAGGAAATTACACGATTTCTCCAGGAGATACCCTGTCGGGTATCGCACAGTACTATGGTGTGAGCGTAGAACAATTAAAAGCTTGGAATGGTTTAGTATCGGATCTTATCTATCCAGGATATCGTTTGTCAATTTACGGTAATTCGACTAGCCAAGGTCAAAGTGTGACTCCTTCTTATTCTTCCAATTCAGCTTCTCCTTCATATGGTCAAGCAAGTGGGAATGCCTATACGATTAAAGCAGGGGATAATCTCTATGATCTTGGATTAGCTTATGGTTTATCCATGGAAACACTGATGGCTTATAATGGATTATCTTCAACCATGATCTACCCTGGACAGGTAATCTATATACCTTCTGGAAGTACGAGTCAATCAGGAAATAACCAATCTTCAAGTACACAAGTGCCAAGTGCCTCTAGTGGAGACTCTTCCTCATCACAAGATGCATCTTCAAGTCGAGGGCAAACACCGAATGCAGCAGGATCACATAAAGATCAGGAGAAAGAAGTAACCATTCGTCGCCCAAAAACGAAAGAAAGCGATGAATTAACGGATCCAAATACATTGGCTCTCGATCCCGCTCAGATTAACTTAAGCAAACACGTTGTTGTAGAAGGTGATGACCTTAAGAAGATTGCCGACCAGTACCAAATTTCTGAAAAAGAATTACGTCAATGGAATAATTTGTTAAATGACGAACTTCAAACGGGTCAAGAATTATATGTTTCTGATCCTTCTCAAGTGGTTACCTCTTTTGGTCAAGAACGTCCTTTAAAATCGGTTTATCCTCTAAAATATACGCTGAAAGTTACTGATAAATTGTCGGATGTGGAAACATTATTCGGCGTATCTGAATCTCAAATCAGACAGTGGTCTCAACTTGAGGATAATAGTGAAGTGAAGGTGGGAGACGAGTTGACAGTGACTCAACCGGATCAAAAACCAGAAATTCACCAGGTTAAAAAAGAAGATAGCTTAGCCTCTATTTCGCAAGAATATGGCGTGAGTGTAGAAGCTTTGAGATTTTGGAATGGACTACTCGACAATGTCGTGTATGTTGATGAAGAGATTGCTGTAAGTAATCCGTGGGTTGATTATCATGAAGTTCAACCGGGAGAGACGCTAGAATCGATTGCAGCTTCCTATAATGTTTCGGTTGAAGATCTTCGTAAGTGGAATAAGCTTCCAGAAACAGCAGCTGTTGTATCTGGTATCTTAAAGGTTTCGGATCCTAAATATTTCGATGAAAGTCAGGAGAATCCGTTGAATCAAACAGAAACAACGGAGGTGTCTGAAGAAACAGCTTCAGATAGCACTGAAGAATCATCGACGAGTGAAGCATCCAACTAAAGTAAAAATTTATTAAAAATGTTCTTTAGCCATTAGACATCGTCTAAAAGCTAAAGGACATTTTGCTATTTTATGGTTGCTTTAATTCCAAGGCTGCATGACGACCTGCGACAGCTCCTGTGACAAAAGCAGTAGTCATATTGAAACCGCCGGTATAGCCATTAATATCTAGTAATTCGCCACAGAAGTATAATCCGTTGACTAATTTTGAGGCCATCGTTTGTGGTACGACTTCTTTCAAGTTGACGCCTCCTCCAGTTACAAAAGCCTTGTCAAGGTTTTGGCTTTGGTAGGCGGTCAAAGGGAACTCTTTTATTAGGGTCCATAGGTCCTGCGCTAGTTGAGGACTGAGATTCTTATACGCCAGATGACCATCTAGATTCAAATTTTTGAGAATTAAACGGGCTAATTTTTCAGGCATCCAATGTTTTAAAAGTGTGACGAGTTCTTTCTGACGGTGGGTTTGACCGAATTGATCCAAAGTGCTAATTGTCCAGTCCGGTGTTAAATCTAGTCTCAGTTGAGCAACTGTCTGAGGGTGTTTCATAAGCCAAAGATTAACATGACCTGAACAGCGCAAAACCGCTGGGCCAGAATAACCAAAGTGAGTGAAGACCATCCCCATTCGATGTTGCGTGATGATCTTATTTCTTTCATTTATCAAAGATAGATTAATATCCGTTAGGGAAATTCCTTGTAGTTCCTTTGATTGGATAAAGGGATCATTGGACAGAAGAGGAACTTCTGTGGGATAAAGAGGAGTGATTGAGTGGCCTAATTTTTGAGCAAAGCCATAACCATCTCCTTGTGAACCGGTACGAGAATAGGATTTCCCCCCAGTTGCTAAAATTAATGACTGAGTGGTAAGTTCTAACCCATTTTGAGTTCTAATAGATTGGATGTGTTGACTTTGAGGGCTTTTTTGAATTGATTTTAGACTTTGATTTAAGAATAAGTCAATTTTTAACGCCTTAATTTTATTTAATAGAGTATCTCGAATGCTACGGGCAGAGTTACTAACTGGAAAGATTCGACCATGGTCTTCCTCTTTAAGTTCAATACCGGCTTTTGTGAAGAAATCGATAATATCGGAGGCGTCAAATTGGTCAAGGGAGGAATATAGGAACTTTCCATTACCAGGAATGTGGTTAATGAGTTCTTGATGATCAGCTGAATTGGTGACGTTACAGCGTCCTCCTCCGGTTAATAGTAGCTTGCGACCTACTTGATTATTTCTTTCAAGAATGGCAACGCGGGCACCGCATAATCGAGCTTGAATGGCTGCCATCATGCCTGAAGGACCCGCACCGATGACGATGACATCATAATTAGTCACTTTACTCACTCCTTTTTTAATCATAGAATTATTATAGCATAGGAGGAATGAGTCGGGGTAAAGGCCTTAACTAGTCTGAATTTTATTAAATTTAAATTGACATTTATATGAAATGGCGGTATGATAAGTAACGGTATTGTTTACCCCACTAATGAGCCCCGGAAACTCATAGTAATTGTAAACAAGAAGAAAGTAATGGAGGAAAATAACGTGCGTCAAACATATATGGCTAAGAAAAACGAAGTTGAACGCAACTGGGTCTTAATTGATGCGACAGATGTTCCCTTAGGACGTCTTTCTACAGTCGTTGCTTCAATCTTACGTGGTAAAAATAAACCAACTTACACTCCACATGTTGATACAGGAGATTTTGTGATTGTTATTAATGCAGAAAAAGTTGCCTTAACAGGTAAAAAAGCGACTGATAAAAAATATTATAACTACTCTGGTCACCCAGGTGGTATGCGTGTTACAACCGCTGGTCAAATGCGTGACAACAAGCCTGAGCGTTTAATTGAACGTTCTGTCAAAGGTATGTTGCCAGATAACCGTTTAGGTCGTAAACAATTCACTAAATTATTTGTTTATGAAGGTGCAGACCACAAACATGCAGCACAACAACCAAAAGAATTAGACATTACATCATTAATTTAAGGAGGGATTAAATGGCTACAGTACAATACTTAGGAACAGGTCGTCGTAAAAACTCATCAGCACGTGTTCGTTTAGTGCCAGGAACTGGTGAATTTACTGTTAATGGTAAATCATTAGAAGAATATATCCCCTTTGCGCACTTACAAGAAGTTATTAAACAACCATTCAATGTAACCGAAACATTAGGTTCTTATGATGTGATTGTTAATGTTCAAGGCGGTGGATTCTCTGGTCAATCAGGAGCTATCCGTCATGGAATTGCTCGAGCATTATTAAATGTAGATCCTGATTTCCGTTCTGCCTTAAAAACGGCAGGATTGTTAACGCGTGACCCACGGATGGTTGAGCGTAAGAAACCGGGTCTTAAGAAAGCTCGTAAGGCTTCTCAATTCTCAAAACGTTAATATTATTGTTATATCAGGGTTTTCAGCACCTTTTCCACTTCGGTGGAAAGGGTGTTTTTTTAGTTTAATACGTTTTAAATACGTTCCATCATTATCACTCATAAAATTGCAGATTGATTGACTAATTTGGGGATATCCAAAAGATATTTATCAGAAAAAGGCTGCTGAGTTATTGTCATCTCCCATCGCTAAAAATATTATAGGATATGATACAGAGAGTCGGAGAATTGGGTATGATAAATAGAAGCCTATTTTGCTTAGGAGAACTTGAAAGCAAAAAGAATAACGACAGCTTTTAAATTAAAAGAAGGAAGGGAGTATTATGATGGACAAGTCAGAAAAGACCTGGATTATTGATGGTGAAGTATGGTTACATTGCCCAGTTTGTGGTGCGGAAGTAAGAGATTACGATATTTGTGATAAGTGTCATTGGCAAAACACAGGTGAAATCAACATTGACGGAGGTCCTAATAAAATGACCTTAGCTGAAGCAAAAGAAGCATATGCAAAAGGGTTAAAGATTAAGTAATTAAATTGCTCATAAGAGGTATATAATGACAAAAGGATAGTCTAATATTGTTGTTTTTAAGTTGCTGATCTAGTTTTATGCTTGCTTACAATTCAAACAATAAGAGTATATTGGATCGCTAAAAAGTGGGATTTAAGTGTAGCTGTACCTGCTATGTCTTCTACAATAAAGGCATCAAATAGGTTGATGGTATGCTGTAGGTGATTTGTATCTCCTGCATCGGAGAAAATGATTGATTTCTGCAGGAATTAATTTTTATTTTTATGAAGAGTTCTTGGGTTTAAATAGTGAGTTATAACTGAAAAAGTGATCCTGTTAGACCGTTTAATTGTCCACACCTACCTATCCTTTTAGGAAGGTTTATTTTTTGCAGAAAAAAAGCCCTTCTCTTTTTGAGAAGGGTAATCCCTATTATAGCTGGATTCTGCAATCAGCTTTTCAGAGGTTTAAAATTTCAAAATAATTGCAGAATGTTTATTGAACCTTTTGTCTTTTTAAAATATTTAAAAGACTAAAATATTGATGTTAAGCTAAATCACATTTCTTTTCATTCTATATATGCCGGATATAGGAATCGAACCTACGACCTTCACATTACGAATGTGCTGCTCTACCGACTGAGCTAATCCGGCTATCTTTTAACAACACCCATTATTATACGCCTAATGGCCATTTTTGCAAGTGTTCAGTTTGTATTTAATATCGTCTTATTTACTACAAGAAAGATGTTAAAAAGTGAAAAACATGAATTTTGGTGTCATTACAAGCATACTAGTTTGCTTTGAGGTTTTTTTGTTTTCCCCCTCCCCACCCCCACTGGAATCTGAGAGGGTAGATAAAAAAGGATTGAGGTTCACCTTGTCTAGCTCTGGAAGCCCGCAGGGCTGGAAGGCTAAAGTCAAGGGAAACTCAATCTATTGCAAGGTGTATGTGATGGAAGTGGGGGTGAGGGGGGGATACTACTCATTGATTACAAATTTAAAGTACTTATAGTGATTTCTAACCTTAGAGTACATAATTGGTTCGGCCTTGTTTGATAAAATAACTCGTTCTATTAGGGTTATAGGCTCGTTTTTTTCTAGAATCAATAATCGTTGGTCTTCCCCAGAAGAACACTCTGAAGAAATCGAGATACAAGCATTTAGATAGTTTTCGCCAGTTTCATGTTCTAAAAATTTTATTATTGAATTTTCTAAGTCAGATATTTTTAAATTATTTGTAATTTTCAGAGGAATGAAGCATTCTTCAATAATAATAGGTATTTCGTCTTGGAATCTTAACCGCTTATATCTGTAATATCGTTCAGTCTTATCCATCAATAGTTTCCTATATATGTCTGGATTATCATTACATATTTCAAACTCTAAAACCTCATTTTTTACTTTATGATGTCCTTTCGTTGCTTTAGTAAGACTAATAAGGCTGTTTTGTTGCATAGAATAGAACTCTTTATTAGTTAAAAGAAAACGATTGATGTAATATCCCGACCTATCTTTCTTAACTAGTAAACCAGTAGATATTAATTTATTTAAAGCAACTCTTACAGTTGTTCTACTACAATTAAAACGACTAGCTAAATCTCTTTCGTTGAAGGACGTTTGATTCAAGGTATTTGATAAAATATCTTCTTTTATTGAACTAAATATTTTGTCGCTTGATTTCATCTATTTAACTCCTAGATTTATTAGTGCACTTGCTAATTCATATGTAAATTTGGCAGCTGGAATTAACAATTCATCAGGCATATTATGCGTAAAATGGTGGACTTCTAAACTAAACATGTGATCATATTCAATTTCACGTAGAGATTTAATAATGTTTTCCCATTTTAAATTTCCTAAAAAAGGTAAAACGTGCATAAGATCTGTATCAAACCTACTATGACAATCTGAAACATGTGTTGCAATTAAATGATCATGGATAAGATATAATAATTGACTTTGATCTTCTATGTTTGCCTTTACGCCGTGTTCAAAATCCCAACATATTCCTACATTTGGCGCATTTAGCTCTTCCATCAATTCCAATAATTCTTCTACAGTAGATCCAAACCGTCTTCTTCCAAATGTATAAGAGTCTACCATATTTTCAAATGCGAGAGAGATATTATTTTTGTAACAGTAATCTATAATTTCTAAATAAAAATCTTTATTAATTTTTAGCGATTTGCTCCTTGAGTATGGTCCAACTTTATTAGTAATTGGATGGGTTACCATAACAGTAGCTCCGACTCTTTTTCCTATTTCTAGTGAACGCTTAACTAATTTCATTTCTTGCTGATAATATTGACTATTGAAATCAGCTTCTGAAAAGTCATAAACGTAGGAATGACTTTGATAAAACTTTAAGTTTAATTGTTCACATGTTTGTATAATTTCATCGGTCCATGCTTTCCATGTATTATCATCTAGAAATGGAGACCCTGGTCTGGACCAGTCATAAAAATTTAAATCTACATATTCAAATCCAGCTTGAGAAATAATTTTTAAATTGTCCTTAATATCTTTAGAAGAGCCATATGGCCTATAGTGAATTAAGTTAGTTGAAGTTGAAAGTTTCATAATATTCCTCCTTAAATGCTAATTTAACCCAAAAAGATTGTAAAGTCGAGCAAAAATATTTTTACCTAACTTTTACATACTAGATTAATCCTAACTTTAAATTTACAGGATATTTACAAACGGATGGTATGATAATTTTAGATTTTGGTATATACCAACAGGAGGGCTTATGAAGATTGTAATTTCTGACGTAGATGAAACAGTTGTTGATCATTCATCTAATAATATAGAAGATATTTTGATTCTTGCGAATGTTGTGAAGAGGAATAATATACCTTTTACGTTTGCTACAGGTAGGCCATATAAGCATATGAGAAATTTATTAAAGTTATTTGATCCTTTCCTGCCAGTAGTCTTGAATAATGGGGCAACCATCTTTTTAAAAGACGAAGTAGTTTTTAATAGATATGTTAGTGTTGATCATATGATCGATCTTATTAGTAAACTTCATAATTTAGGTTTCCTCATTTTATTTTCTGATGATTTCGATGAGTATCAAGATGTGACTAAAATTCCTCCTACTGGGAAATTTCCACAGTCAACCTATAGAAGACCAAAAAGATTGGTGGATCACTTGCAAGAAGGAAAGCATGTTAATCGAATTCTATTTAGAGATACGGAACAAAAATACTCTGATTTGATTGCTGAACTTGAGACTTCCAATCTAAATGATCATTTTACAATAACTACTTATGGGCAATATCAAATTGAATTTTCTCCAAAATTCATTGATAAGGCATCGGGATTGCAATATGTTCAGACATATTATGATATAGATTCTACCTCTATTGCTATTGGAAATGCTCCAAACGACATCCAAATGTTACAGTATGCGGATATTGGTATAGCAGTTTCAAATGCCTCTCGTAGGGTTTTAGAAGTGGCAGATATAATTACTGAAGGAGCTTATGCAAAGGGTGTTATTGAAGGGATTAGTAAGTATTATTTAGAAGCATAGGTGATTATATGAGAAACAAAAAAATTATTCCATATTTACTTTTAGCTATAGTACTTATTTATATTACGATATTTATTATTCGACCTCTAGTAGATACGATCTATAAAGTTTTTTATAAAATTGATTCGCTAGGTCAGATCATCGAATTTGTAGGGATGATGAATTTAAAAGAGATAATCAATGATCCGGAATTTCACCAAGCAATTAAGAATTCACTTTTATATGTCATAATAACAGTTCCTTTATCAAAAATATTAGGATTATTATTAGCAATTTTATCCCGGAAGAAGAGTTTCTTATCTCCTGTATATGAAGCTTTATATGCAATGCCTATAGCTATTGCTACTCCGACAATCTGTATGATTTTTTCTTTAATGTATTCACCTAATATTGGGTTAATTAATAACCTTATCGGTGAAAAAATTCAATGGTTAAGAGATCCAAATTTGGCATTGATTTCAGTTTCTTTAGTAGGAATATGGATTTCTACCGGACACGCATTCGTCTTCTTTTTGCCAGCCATCAGGTCTATTCCACAATCAATATTAGACAGTTCAGTCATAGATGTAATGAATTTTATTCAAAAAGTAAAGTATGTTTATTATCCTTTTGTATCGCCTGTGTTTTTCTATTTGCTGGTAATGGATATTCCAGGTGGCATGATGATGATGAGCATTTCAAACATTCTAACGGCAGGTGGCCCTGATAATTCGACAATGACAATTATGTTATACATATATCGAAAAATTTCTGCAGTTGGAAATTATACTCTTGCTAATGCAGCAACTTTAGTAGCAATAGTCATGATGTTGGTTGTAATGATAATAATTTTTAGGCTAGAAAAGAGGATTGTATATTACAATGAATAAAAAATATTTAGCTATTCTTAAGCAAATGTTTGCAGTGGTTATTGGTCTGATAATTATTTCTCCTATTATTTATGGTTTTTCAATTTCATTAATGCCAAAAAAGGAACTTATCACTCAAGCGGGTAGGCTATTCCCTAAAAATATTACATTTGAAAATTATAAAACTGCTTTTGAACAGATACCTATTTTTCGTTATCTGTTTAATTCAATAATAGTTGCCCTCATAAGTTCTATTTCAAGAATTATTATTGCTATCATGTCTGCTTACTCGTTTGCATTTCTGGAGTTTAAAGGTAAAAAGTACATTTTTGGATTAATCATCATTTGTACCTTAATCCCATCTGATATTATGCTTATGCCTAATTATGCTTTTATTTCTAGATTAGGATTAGTAAATACATATCTTGGAATTTGTTCGGTTTCACTTGTATTACTTTCAGCAGTTCTTTTAATGCGTCAAAATTTTCTGAGTTTTCCAAATGCCATTAGAGAGTCTGCCGAAATGGATGGTTGCTCAAATTTTCAATTTGTTTTTAAAATTTTGATTCCGATTTGTCGGCCGATTATAACAACTGTATTTATCACTTCATTTATATCTATGTGGAATGATTATCTTTGGCCTTTAATTATAACTACTACGGAAGATATGAGAACAATTCAAATTGGTATTACTTTAATGAAAAATCGTGAATCTATTAATTATGGGCCTGTAATGGCTGGAACAATGATAGCACTATTACCAACTATTATATTCTTTTTAATTTTTCGTCGTCAAATAATCGAAGGCATGGTAGATGGAGGTATAAAAGAATGATTATTGGAGGTGAGGCCTAAAGGATTTAATGTTGATGTTGCTGAAGATTAGAAGGAGATAAAAAAATGAAGAAAAAATTATTATCCATTGTGTTATCTATATTAGCTTTGATTAGTGTTCCTATTACAACAATCAAAGTATACGCAAGTGAAACTGTTAAAGAAATAACCTTTTGGCATACAATGAGTGGAGATTACACACAATTATTAGAAAAGCAAGTTAATCAGTTTAACGAAACAATTGGTAAAGAAAATGGTATTAAGGTTATTCCTGTTCAACAGGAGTGGCCAAATACTGAAAAACTAATGACAGCTATGTCAGCTAACGATCTTGAAAATATGCCTGATGTGATTCAATTATCGGCTGAAGGTGTACCAGTTATAAGAGATTATGCGAATGCAGTATATGCAGAAGATCTATTCGAAAAAGATCATTCTATTTTAAACAAAGAAGATATTTTAGATAGCGCTAGGGCTGCATATTCAATTAATGATCGATTATTCGGAGTTCCATACGCGATTTCAGCACTTCTAATGTATGTAAATAAGGATGCACTTTCTGAAGTTGGAATTGATCAGTCACCTAAGACTCTAGAAGACTTAGCAATTGCAACTGAAGCTTTGAGTAAGTCAGAATCAGTCGAAAATGCACTGAATATTCAGATTGATTTATATAAGTTAGAAAACTTGGTTACAACTCAAGGTCAAGGTGGTATTCCATTTGGAAGTAATAATAATGGCCATGACGGACCTTTTGATAAGTTCCTAGCAGGGGAAAACGGCGATCTTTTGAAATTTTTAGAAAAATGGGAGCAAGTAGCAAGAAGTAAATCTATTAAACCAATCGCAGAAGCAGAAAACGAAGAATTTGCATTGGGAGTTAATGCTATTACAATCATGTCTAGTTCAAGAATTCAGATTGTAAACGAACTAGTTGATGATAGCTTTGAATGGGAAGTTACAGCTATTCCAACGGTATCTTCAGAAGACATCGGAGGAGCAAATGCTAGTGGGTCAGGATTATATATTTTAGATCGTGAAAAGGATAACATCGATGCTGCTTGGCTGTTTGTGCAATATATGGCTTCTGCTGAAAATCAAGTTAGTTGGTTAGATGGTACAGGCTATGTTCCAATTAATAAACAAGTAACGGAATTGGATGACTATAAACAATATATTGAGAACAATCCAAAATTGGAAGTTCCATTTAATATCCTTTTAAATACTCCTGAAGTTGTTATTCCATCATACATTCCGAACTTTGCTGATGTTGGAACAGTTATTAAAGAAACTATGGAAAAATTATCACTAGGTGAGCTAACTGCAGGCGAAGCAAATGACAAGATCTCTTCAGAGGTTCAAACTATTCTAGACGAATTTTATGAAAATCAGTAAGTGATGGAGGAGACGATAACGTCTCCTTACCAAAGATAAAACATAGTTTTATATTTGGTAAGGAGGGGTGGTAGTGTTTAATTTGAGCTTACAAAATGTTAGTAAAATATATCCTGATGGGAAAACTGCATTGAAAGACGTGAGATTTGAGTTTAATAAGAAAGAATTTATTACAATTGTTGGGCCTTCAGGTTGTGGGAAGACTACATTATTAAGGATGATAGCAGGTCTTGAATCTGTATCATCTGGTAAAATCATTTTAAACTCGAGAGATATATCTAGAGGGAAAAATAAAAATATTGCAATGGTTTTTCAAAGTTATGGCTTATATCCACAACTCACAGCTAAGGAAAACATTGAACTATATTTAAAAATAAAGAAAATAAACTCCAACAATAAAAGAAATAGTGTAGAGGCAATTGTTGAACATTTAGGACTAAAAGAAGTGCTTGATCACCGTCCAAGTCAATTATCGGGTGGACAAAGACAAAGAGTTGCAATTGCTAAGGCTTTAGTCAGAAATCCGGAACTTTTTCTCATGGATGAGCCACTTTCTAATCTTGATGCTAAGTTAAGAATAGAAATGAGGGAACTGATCTCTGAAATCTATCGTAGTAATAATGCATGCTTTTTATATGTAACCCATGATCAATCAGAAGCTATGTCACTATCAACTCAAGTAATTGTTATGAATAATGGAAGGATTCAGCAGATAGATTCTCCTAAAAACATCTACTCAAATCCTTCAAATACATTTGTAGCTACTTTTATTGGAGACACGCCAATGAATTTAATTGAAGCAACTATTTATGGTAATGAACTTATGATAAACGAAGAGATTATACAAACCCCTGAAAAGTATGAAAGCCAACTTTCTAACTATAAAAGGGTTATTTTGGGGGTTAGATCAGAAGATATTTATCTAAATAGTGAAGGATCTTTAACTGGTACCCTTTTACATCAAGAGATTTATGGTGATTATTCATTGATAACTCTTCAATTTGGAGATGTGAATTTTACAGTTAGAAACTATATTTTAAGTAAGGAAGTGTTGGATATGAAGGATGGAGACAAGATAAATTTTACAATTGATCTTGAAAAACTTGTCTTTTTCAATATCCAAACAAATGAGCGGATTTATTAATATGAAAGGTTCAATTATGAAAGCGATCAGAATAGAAGGAGTATCTAAGAAATATGATGGTGCAAAAAAATATACTTTGCAACATATAGATTTTTCAGTTAATCAAGGTGAGTTCATCGTCTTACTTGGCCCTTCAGGATGTGGCAAGTCAACTTTGTTAAGAATCATTGCTGGATTAGAGTCATTGTCGAGCGGAACATTAATAATAAATGATAAGGTTTCAAACCTCATACCACCGTCTGAACGAGGTATATCTATGGTATTTCAAGAATACGCATTATATCCGCATCTAACAGTTTATGAAAATATCGCCTTTGGTTTAAGACTTGAAAAAGTAAATAAAGATTTAATAAACGAAAAAGTTAAACATATTGCACGAATAGTTGAACTAACGGATTACCTGGATAAAATGCCGAAAAATCTATCAGGTGGTCAAAGGCAAAGGGTAGCTATTGCTAGAGCTTTGGTTAGGGATGTAAAGATCTGTCTGTTGGACGAACCATTTTCAAATTTAGATGCTAAATTAAGGGTGAGCATGAGAACTGATTTAAAGCGAATTCATAACAAATTTAACTTAACAAGTGTATTTGTTACACATGATCAGATTGAGGCAATGAATATAGCGGACAGAATCATTATTTTAAATGAAGGTAAGATTCAACAAGTAGGTAAACCTCTAGATATATATAACAATCCTCAGAACCTGTTTGTAGCTAATTTTTTTGGATCACCAACAATAAATTCTTTTGATATAAATTTAAATAATGAAGAAATCAGTGCAAAATTTGTTGGTATGAATTCACATTTAAAGGACAAACTATATCATATCAAAGGGGAGAACCCAAGAATTAAAGAGGTTGTTTTATGTGTTAGACCAGAAAATATTGAATTATCATTAGGTTCTGATGGTTATCATGGAAAAGTCAAAAGAATTGAGTTTCTTGGAGCGGATGTGATATATCATGTTTTGATTGAAAAACAAGAAATTAGAGTTAAATCATCAAATAATGAGATGATAAAAGAAGGTGATACTGTGAGTATTCAAATAAAATCTGATAGTTTCTACTGTTTTGATGCAAAAACTCAAAACAGAATTTTATAGACTTTTAAATTGGGATGATTTCCTAGCCCTTCCCTGACCCTTTTATAATAAAGATTGAAATGAGATTGAGTTTCTTAAGCAGTACGCCTTCTAGCTTTTCAGGATTCCAGAGTGCTGCTTACGAACCTCAATCTTTTTTGTTTGCTTAAGTTTTAGGGTCAGGGAAGGGTGAGGTGACCCCGAAAAGTTGGACTTTTTGCGTAGTAGTTTAATCGCTACTACGCTATTTTTTTGACATTTTTTCAGACTAAGGCGATATTCAATTGGACTCATCCACCCCAATTTCTCCTTGATACGGTCTTGGTTATAATATCTAATAAACTTTTCTATCGCCTTCTTTAAGGATGAATAGCTGTAATAGACGTTACCGTAGTAAATTTCTTGTTTCAAAAGGCCAGAGAAATTCTCCATGACCGCATTGTCCAAACAATTTCTTTTTCGTGACATGCTTTGGAATATTCGTTTTTCTTTTAGCCTTGATGAGTATGCCTTCATCTGGTAAGCCCACCCTTGGTCTGAATGAAAGGTACGTCGATAAGGGCAATCAGAGGTGATCTTAATGGCTTCTTCTAACCCCTCCATGATATTTTTAGCCGAAGGCTTAAGATCGATTCGAAAACTTAGAATTTCTCCATTAAATAGATCCATAAAAGGGTCCAAATAAAACTTGTGGGCAACCAAACGGTTCTTAGAGTCCACTTCATAATACTTAAATTCAGTCGTATCCGTAGTAATTTTTTGGTGAGGAATCGAGCTATCAGAACGATGGTGAATCCGATTGGGTGCTGTTTTGCCGATTTTTCCTTTGTAAGAGCTATATTTACGACTCTTACGTGTATAAGAGTTCACCTGAAGATCTAACTTCTGCATAAGACGTTGAACCTTATTCTTACTCACATTGAACATTTGTTTATTCAATACCGCTTTCATTCTGCGGTAGCCATAATCTTTATGTTCATTTCAAATTTGAAGCATCGTTTCTTCAATCTTTTGATCCGGGTTAGGGCGATCAAAACGTTTCTGCCAATACATATAAGTGGACTTAGGCATATGGGTATAGGAGAGAAGATCCTTTAACTTGAAAGCTCCTCGGAGACTACTTATGATTTGCACCGTTCTCTCATTTTGGCTTCGTCCTCTAGACGTAGTCTCCTCGCTTCTTTTAAAAAGGCATTTTCAATTCTTAAGTGTAGTAATTTTTCTTCGAGTTGCTTTATATGGTTAGTTTGGCTGTCATCAGCGGTCGTATTCATTGATAAGTCCTTATTTGAATTCGAAGGCTGCGATTCATTAGAAGGCTCAAATTTTTCCTACGTCCTCTCTTTAGAGACCTTAAACCATCGATACCTACCGCATGATAACGGCAGACCCAGTTAGCGATGATAGCAGGATTGGTAATACCTTCTTTGACCGCTAACTTTTGATAAGAAATCTCACTTGTTAAGTAATATTCTACAAATGCCATCTTTTTTTCGAAAGAATAAACCTTGTTCCTTCTCGACCGCTTCAATCCTTCGTCCCCCATCGCTTTATAATTAGCGACCCATGTTTTTATTAGAGAGGTTGAAGTAAGCTGATACTTTTTACGTAAATACTCATAACCACCTTTACCCGATAAGTAATCATTCACATTTTTTCTTTTTAATTCATAGCTATATTTTGCCATACAAAAACCGACCTCCATTGGTTAGATTTTAGGTCTAACTTTTTGGGGTCGGTATAATTTGTGATGAAGGTTTATTATTTCTTAATACTATCTGAAACAACCGATCGATTGAAGTTAGTTATCGCCTGCTCTACTTTTGGGATAGCCTCTGTACTCTAATTTTTTCCGAGTATAATTCTAATGAGTGTTCTTAGGTTAGCTATTAGAGGTGAATACTACCTCTACCCGCTTGAAATGTGACACCCTGTCATATATACTGGACATAAAGCGACACGGTGTCATTTTAAGGGGGAAGCTTATGCCAAGTCAAACTTTTTTAAATTTAAGTCCAGAAAAGCAAGACCGTTTAGTGAAGGCGGGGATTATGGAGTTTTCTCAACGACCGAAGAGTCAAGCTTCTGTATCTAATATTATTCGAAGTGCAGAGATCCCAAGAGGGTCTTTTTATCAATATTTTGAAGATTTGGATGATTTTTTTTCTTATTTATTTCAGCAAGTTCTTCTTGAACTGGATCAATTTACATCAGATGTAACCTTGGACTTAGATTTAAAATTAGCACTTATAAATCATGGTTCTCAATATATTGAGTTCATGTTGACCTCTCACTATAGTCAATTTTTAAGGCAAGTGTTACTGCATGCTGATTTTCAATTAGTAAAACGTATCTATCAAGCGAGTCGATGGGTTCATCAGTCAAAAAATTTGGATCAAGAAAAATTGCTGACTTATTTCGAGAAATATCTTGTCATTGAGCAGAAAGATATTGGGAATTTTATTGAATTTTATCATTTTGTGTTAACACACTGTATTACTAAAGCCTTGGTGAACCATTGGACATTGGATGATTGTCAAGAATTATTTGAACAGCGGTTACAATGGTTGTTGGAAGGGACTTTAAGAAGGGAGATATTGAATGATTAGAATCTGGGGAATGTTGGATAAAAAGAAATTAGCCATCATTTTTTCAATAATGGTTTTTGAGGCAGTTAGCTTATTATTTTTGCCGACAATAGCTGCTAAGATATTAAATGTGGCGGCAAGAACAGGTAGTCAGTCGGGGATTTGGCAATATGGTTCTTGGATGCTAGTGGCATCATTGATGACGATTGTGTTGGCTTTTATATCGGTTAGAATGTGCGCCAAGGAGTCACAAGGGTTAGGGAATCATTTGCGTAAACAAATTTTTTCACAAGTAATGGCTTTTTCGCAAGATGATTTATCGCGTTTCGAGACATCAACATTAATTACTCGAACAACCAATGATGTGATGCAGATTCAAATAATTACCATGATGACTTTGCGAATGATTGTTATGACACCAATAATTGTAGCAGTATCAGCCTATTTCGCCTATCAAACTCAAAGTGAATTAGCCTGGATTTATTGGATTACATTACCTTTGATCTGTGTCTTGGTCTTTGTGATTATGCGTATTGTGACACCTATTTATCGTCGAGTGCAATCAATTATGGATCGGTTAAACAAGGTTTTTCGTGAAGGTTTGACAGGGGTTCGGGTTATTCGGGCATTTAATACGTCGACTTACGAAGAAGCGCGATTCGATGAGGTGAATCGGGATTATCGGGATACTAATGTGAAAGGTTTTTCAATTATGTCATTATTACTCCCTTCATTATTGTTAGTGGTGGGCGTATCGAATGTCTTGATATTCACCCAAGGGGTTAAGCTGATTGAGGTTGGAATCATGGAGGTGGGAAATATTATTGCTTACATCCAGTATTCCAATCAAATTTTGATGTCCATTTTAATGGTAGGCATGCTATTTATTTTTATTCCCCGAGCACAAGTTTCGGCTGATCGTATATTGGAAGTATTAGATACTAAAGCCTCGATTCAAAGCGTGAAGGATCCTCGACCCATTCCTCAAGATGGTCCTTGGCAATTAAGTTTTCAAGGGGTTGATTTTGGTTTTCCACAAGCCCAAAGACCAGCGGTTTCTAAGCTTAATTTTACAGTGAATCAAGGTGAGACTTTAGCAATTATTGGAGGTACTGGTTCGGGTAAAACCACCATCGCAAACCTTATACCCAGATTGTATGAAGCTTCTGCGGGTGCGGTTCGTTTGAATGGGGTTGACGTTCGCCTATTGGACCAGGAAGCGTTAAGAACTTGTATTGGCTATGCTACCCAAAAAGCGATGCTCTTTGCGGGGACTATTCGCTCGAATTTGTTATATGGTAAAAGCAATGCGACAGATGAACAATTATGGCGGGCCCTTGATATTGCTCAAGCAGACTTTGTAAGAGATTTGCCAGAGGGCTTAGATGCCCGTGTTGAACAAGCAGGGAATAATTTTTCGGGAGGACAAAAGCAACGCTTATCCATTGCTCGAGCGATTGTTAGCCAACCAGCGATATACTTGTTTGATGATTCTTTTTCAGCATTAGACTTTAAGACTGATGCCAAGCTTCGCCAAGCTCTCCAGGAAAATATTCAGGATGCTATCATAATTATTATTGCACAACGTGTAAGTACCGTGATGGATGCCGATCAAATTCTGGTCTTAGATAATGGTCAAATTGTAGGGCGTGGGAGTCATCAAAGTTTGTTAGATAATAATCCGGTATATCAAGAGATTGTTCGATCTCAAATAAAAGAGGAGGGATAGTCATATGGAAGAAAAGAAACAGAACCGCTCCTTTATGGATACGGCAAAACGCTTGTATCAATTTATGGCAGGCCGACGTTTATGGCTCTTAGTTGTTTTAATTTTAGCTGCTTTTTCTGCCTTTTTACAAGCCCAACTTCCACGAATTCTAGGTTGGATTACGACCTTGATTTATGAAGGGGTTAAGGCTGGATGGCATGATGGTCATTACCAAATTGATTATCATGGGATGGGACGTATTTTAGTTATTTTAGCGGGAGCTTATCTTTTATCTAGTTTTTTCCGGTACTTTCAACAGTTTATCACTTTAAGAATCGCTCAAAATACGGTGTATGATCTACGTAAGCAAATTAAGCAAAAGATGAGTCATCTACCGATTTCTTATTTTGATAGTCATGCTAACGGGGAAATCCTTTCGCGGGCCATCAATGATGTGGATCAGATTGCTTCATCCTTGGGACCATCACTAACACAAGCAGTGACTTCCTTTGTTCAAATACTCGCCATATTTTTCACGATGTTATCGATGAGTGGTATTTTAACCTTGGTGGTTGTTCTATTGATTCCTTTGAATTACTTGATTATTCGAATCATTTCTGGCCGCTCTCAAAACTTGTTTCGTCAAAGACAAGTTTTACTAGGAAATGTGAATGATTTTATTGAAGAGCGTTATTCAGGGCAAACAGCCATCAAGGTCTATAATCAGATCGATCATGAAAAAGCCTTGTTTGAGCAAAAGAGTGATCAGTTAAATGAAGCCTCTTGGAAAGCTGAATTTTATGCAGGTATTTTAAATCCCTTAGTCGATTTATCGAAGAATATTATCTATATTTTAGTAGCGATTATTGGTGGTCTTGGGGTATTAGAGGGTAAGATTCCAATAGGAACAGTTCAATCTTTCTTTCAATATACCAATCAGTTTTCTGGTCCTTTTAGGCAGCTTGCTAATCTTGCTGCTTCCATTCAAATGACTTTAGCATCTACCGAACGTGTATTTGAATTGTTAGACGAGGAAGAAATGATTCACCCTCAAGGAGATTCGCAAAAGAGAGATAGCCAGTATAAGATTGAGTTTAACCATGTTCAATTTGGCTATGAGCCGGGTCAATTATTGATGACGGACTTTAACTTAAGGGTAAAGCCGGGTCAGATGATCGCCGTTGTTGGTCCAACGGGAGCTGGTAAAACAACGCTTATTAATCTCTTAGAGCGGTTTTATGATGTAACAGGAGGGGCTATCTATTATGATGGCATTGATATTCGGAATTATACCCGAGAAGATTTGCGGAGCCATTATTCCATGGTATTGCAGGAAACCTGGCTATTTGCAGGGAGTATTTGGGATAATTTGAAATATGGTAATGAGGGAGTGAGTGATCAGGCTATCTTGCAGGCTGCCAAGGCAGCGCATGTAGATGACTTTGTTTCCACGCTACCTGATGGCTATCAAACGCTTTTAACTGAGGATGGAAATAATTTATCACAAGGTCAAAGACAATTGATTACAATCGCTCGGGCTTTTCTATCTGATCCAGAAGTGATTATTCTTGATGAGGCGACTTCATCAGTGGATACAAGGACGGAAGTTTTAATTCAAGAAGCGATGGCTAAGCTTTTAGAGAATCGCACTTCCTTTGTTGTTGCCCATCGCTTGTCAACAATTCGTGATGCAGATAATATCATTGTTATGAATCAAGGGGATGTCATAGAACAAGGAAATCATCAGACTTTATTAGAAAAAAATGGTTTCTATGCTAGTTTATACAATGCACAGTTTGCCTAATTCAATAGCTAAGAATGATTGATTTTAAACGCTGATTTTCTGTTATCAGAAAATTGGCGTTACTTTTTTAGATATCTAGTCAGGAAAACGTTTCTATGTTAAAATTAGTTATCAAATCAGTTTTAATTAGATGACAAACTGCAAAAGGTGGTACAGAAATGAAGTTGAAAAAGGGAGCGTTTGTTGGGATAGGGATTGGTTTAGTGACTCTATCTTTATTAGCATTTTTTATCAATCAATTTGTAAAAGGCACTCAAGCTGGAAATGAAGCAGAGATGTCCAATATAGATTCGACGGGTTATCAAGTGATGGATCTTTATCCCCAGGATCCGGTGACCATCGATGGAACGGTCCAACTAGTGGCAGATAATTCCTATTTTTATGATGCTGAAAAGGGACAGATTGATCAAATTTTGGTGCAGGATGGTCAACAGGTCAAAAAAGGCGACCTCTTGTATAAGTATATTCAAACTGGAGACTTGCAACATGACATCGAGGATGCCTTGCGGGAGCAAACTCGATTATATAATGATCGTAATCGATTGATTGATAATTTATCTAAGCAAACAGGTCTTTTGTATAACTATCAAGGCGATACATTACAAGGCTATTGGGCGAAGGATGGTCAATATTATTATTATGTTTCGGAATTGATCGGGAAATCGGGGCAACCCTTAGTGAGTGAGACACCCTTAGATGAGGAAGCCTATCAATCTCAAGTGAATAGCATTCAAACAGCAGGTCAGGAAGACCCGGCTGCAGCTGCCAAGGATCAGATACGTCAGGTGAATCAACAAATCGAAGATGTTGAAATTAAATTGCAACGGCTCTATGAAAAACAGCGGGGAGAAGTTCGGGCGGAATATGATGGTAAGGTGATCCTTAATCCTGACGGAAAAACGAGCAATTCGGTTCCACTAGTGCGGATTATTTCTCAAGGAGTTCAAATTAAAGGATCAGTAACTGAGTATGAATTTTATTTACTAGCTAAGGATATTCCTGTTCAGATTTATATTAATGCGGAGGACCGTTATGTTAGTGGAACCTTAGTACGTTATGATGAGATACCACCGGCAAGTTCCGCTCCAAGTCAACGGGACTCTGGCAATAATGCTACTGCTTCTGAAAGCAATTTAGCAGGTGGTTCATCGTCTACACAGTTTGGATTTACAGTTTCTCCGGATGAATTTATTCAACCAGGATTTACCGTTAAAGTTCAAATAACACCGACTGGTTTAGTTTTACCACAAGAGGCGATACTGGAAGAGGATGGTCACAGCTATGTCTTTGTTTATCAAGAAGGTATTGTTCATAAAAAAGAAGTTGATTTGGAAAATCAAGGCTTGCAACGGGTTGTTCAGTCTGGTTTAGAAGAAGGTCAGCAAGTGGTTCTAAATCCATTCGACCTTAAGGATGGACAAAAAATTGAGGTGATGCAGCTAGGTGGGATGGATGAAGATAATCAATCTGGAGCGATGAGTCCACCGAGTGGATTTTAGAGAGTGAGGAAATATTTATGACCAATCAACCACTCATTCATGTACAACATCTCAATAAATATTTTAAAAATGGTGATCAATCCCTTCATGTTTTAAAGGATATTAATTTATCCATTTATGAAGGCGAATTTGTGTCTGTTATGGGGGCTTCTGGTTCGGGAAAGTCGACATTTATTAATGTCTTAGGTTTTTTGGATAATCAATTTGAAGGAGAGTATCTTTTTCAAGGAGAGCCTGTCTCTGATCGAAATGATTTTCAAATTTCTCAATTGCGTAATCAAAAGGTAGGCTTTGTTTTTCAAAGTTTTAACCTTATAGATAATATGACCGTCTCCAAAAATGTGCAGTTGCCATTGCTCTATGCTGGTTATTCTCATCATCAATCAATGCAAAAGGTTGAGCAAGTCCTAAAAAAAGTGGAGCTTGAACAGAAAATGACCGCAAAGCCTCATGAGTTATCCGGTGGCCAACGGCAACGTGTAGCGATTGCGCGTGCATTGGTGAATCAACCAGATTTTGTGATTGCAGATGAACCAACTGGGGCTTTAGATACGAAAACATCAAAAGCAATTATGGCAATTCTTTCAAAGTTACACCAGGAAGAGGGAGTTACGATTGTTATGGTCACTCATGACCCAAGTCTTCAGACCTATGCCAGTCGTCACTTATTAATGTTAGATGGACAGGTACAGGACGTATCAGCTGAGGAAGCAAGCGGATTGGCGCTTAAGTTCCGTCAAGAAGAGGAGGAAGCCATAGATGCGCGTAAGTGAAATTCTTAAATCTTCTCTTGCTACCCTTAAGATGAATGGACGTCGAACTTTTTTAACATTGATCGGAATTGTGATTGGTATTGCGGCAGTAATCACTATTTTAAGCTTGGGAAAGGGATTTGAGAAACAGACATTGGATTCCTTAGCTAAGGATGAAAAGGGTCGAAGAAGTCAAAGTTTTTATTATAATATGACGGGTTCAGACACTGATCCCGGAACATTGCAGCCTTTTTCCGAAGACAATCTAGAGCATATACGCTCTTTTCCAGGGGTCGATGAAGTACAACTGGATGGTCAGGATGTAACCGAGCAGTATATGCAAATTTCTTTTCGCAAGACTCAAGAATATATGAATGTTAGCCTCAAGGAAGAGACAAATTTTAACATGGTGGTGGGGCGGAATCTAAATTCATCTGATTCGAAGGCTAAGAAACCATATGTAATTATTGAAGAAATGGCAGCGAGTATGTTCTTTGCTTCGCCACAAGAAGCCTACCACAAAGCGATCAATCTTGATGGACAGGATTATACGATCGTAGGTGTATATCAGATGCCGATGGACCAAGAGCAAGATAATTTAATGGGATGGATGGCTGACCCAATTCAACTAGCGATACCTAAAGCGACTTATGAGCGTTTTTCACAACAATCCACCTTTAATTTTTCGATCAAGGTATTTTATCAGGATGATGCGGATATGAAAGGAACCAATAAACGGATTGCCGAATACCTTAAAGAAAGCGGTAAGGAAAAAGATAGTGGAAGTTATGAGTACTATGATCGAACGGAAGAAATGGCCGAGATTAGTAAGCAATTAACGATGATTACTTTATTTATTACCTCAATTGCAGGGATCTCCTTATTTATTGCTGGTGTTGGAGTGATGAATATGATGTATATCTCGGTGTCTGAGCGTACAAAAGAAATTGGTATTCGTCGTTCAGTGGGTGCGACTCGGTTATCGATTCAATGGCAATTTCTATTAGAAGGAATTGTCATTACTACCTTTGGAGGGATAATTGGTTATGTTTTAGGATTTATCATCGCGAAGATTGCAGGGAACTTTCTGCCCTTTAAGCCCGCCTATGATCTTCTAACGGCTTTTGTGACGGTTGTAATTTCAGTGTTTATCGGGATAGCAGCGGGGTATTTACCAGCTAGGCAGGCTGCACATAAGAATTTAATTGAAATTTTACGCTAGAAAATAGTATTCAAAATCGAATTGTAGAAATGTTAAAGAGGCTGTGACTTTTTAGTCACAGCCTCTTTTTTTTAAGCGATAATGCGTTATTTAATTGATTTCATGCACCCATTTTTTGGATCTTACTCGTAGAAGACCAAAGGAAGCTTTGGTGATTTCTTCCATTGAGGCCATGAGAAAAACCCATTGGATCGGTAATTTTAAGACTACCGCTCCAATAAAAGCGAGTGGAACTCCAACGAGCCAGACCGAGCCCATTTCTAGGTACATTGAATACTGAGTGTCGCCTCCGCCGCGAAGGACACCTACGACGAGGATGGAATTGAAGGCACGAACAGTAAATAGGAATCCAACAAAGATCAGCAAAGTACGTGATAAGTCATATACCACAGGGCTTAAGTGACCAAAGAAGGACAAGAGTAGGTCTGGATTTAAGCCAATAAACAAAGCGATAATCAAAGCTAAGAGGGTTCCTAATTTGAAGAATCGCATGGCATAGGGGGAGACAGCATCCATTAGACCTTGCCCAATCGTCTTTCCTAGAATGATGGTGCATGAATTAGATAAGCCACGAACTAGAACATAGGCCATATTTTGGATAGCGATAACGATCTGAATGGCGGCAGTAGCATCTGTTCCAACCTTTGCATAGGCGACGGAATACATAATTTGACCGAGACCCCAGAAAGTCTCGTTGATAATAACGGGTAGTGTAATTTTGATAAAGCGTTGAATAAATTCTTGACTAAAGTCAAAAAGTTCTTCCAATCGTCCCCGAAGTGGGCAGTGATAGCGTGTGCTCACATAAAGTAAGATGCTCGCTTCGGCTGTTCGTGCGATTATTGTCCCTACAGCTGCACCAAGAATACCTAATTCTGGGAAGCCCAATTTTCCAAAAATAAAGACATAATTAAAAAAAGCATTACAAACGAAGCCTACGATTGCAGCGACCAAGGGGGCTTTCGGATTTCCGGTACTTCTTAATGAAATCCCAGTTGAAAAAGAGAATCCAGTTAAAATGTAGGATAGAGCTACTAATCGAAGGTATTTTGCTCCGGCTTCAATAACCAAAGGGTCCTTGATCATTAGACCAATTAGTTGTTGAGGGATTAGGATCGCGAGAAGTGTAAAAATAATCCCTGTGCCAAAGGCGATCAAATTAGATAGGGCATTCACCTTTTTGAGATTATCAAAATCCCGCCGTCCATAATATTGAGAAATCATGACGGAGGAACCGGTCCCTGTTCCAAAACAGATCATGGAATAAAAGAAAAAGACTTGATTGGCAAGCCCTACACCGGCTATCGCCGCAGATCCTAATGTGGAGATCATGACGGTATCTAAGGTATTAAGACTAGAAACAATTAAGTTTTGTAGAGCAATAGGGATTGCGATGGCTAGCATTTCTTTATAAAAATCTTTGACATTAAGCACTCGAAACACTCCTTTTGACACGATAGTTCTATTATAGACGAAAGTAGCTAAAAGACCATCAGCTTTTCAATGTTTTGAGCCGTTTATTTAACGATGGTAGATTAAATGATTTTTTTGACTTTTTGTAGCGCTTAACTGGTACTGGTCGAATGTAAAGCAAGAAAAAGTATCCCAGGAAAAAGATTGACTTTGTAATAGGTGATTTGCAAGTGCTCCGCGTAGCTTTTTGCAAGTAGCTGACGGGGCTTTTTTTGTTAGGGAAACATCCTGATAAAAGTCAACTTGAACAATTTGTTGCGGGGGTAAGTTGACCAGGTCAAAGAATTCTTTGGAAGCTAAATTATAAATTTGTTGTTCTTCGAGAGCTTGAGAAATCCGTTTTTGCCAATAATTTTTTAAGGAAGTATGTTGAATCTTTAAGGGGATTTTGAGGTCAAGTCGATAAGGATTAATGGGATCTAAGGGTCTCACAAGTCCATAAAGAGCAGAAAGGATGGCTAGATGTTCTTGGGCATAGTCTAATTGAATGTTTGACCAGTCGATTTGACGAAAGGCTAAGCCTTGATAGGCTTGGTAAGCCGGCAGAGCTTGCTTATCAAAGAGATGTTGATGATGGTGGAATGTTTGAAGAGCTAGCTTATCAGATAGATGAAATTGCTTTTGAATATCATCTAAGGAAAGGCTTTGTAAGGCTGTAGCAACTTGATAACTGTTTGTTGACCAATTAACGGATAGCGTTCCTTGTTGGTCACTCATTTCTTTACTTGGAGATAAGAGGATAAGGTTCATGAGTCGGATCCTTTCTAAGCGTATATAAGAATAGACTTCCTAACAATAAAAGAGCCTGCAACATGAATGTCACAGCCTCTTTATTAATCACTGTTAGTTCTTTGGCCATCAATTTTATGGAACTAATTGTTTTAATTTCATTAAATTGAAGCCGTTAAAACTTTCAAAGTCGGGACCTTCTACTACAGGTAGTGATAGGAAGCCGAGTTCTTTAATGTGTTGTAAGGCATCGTCATTTTGCATGACATCAATTTCCTGATAAGCGATGTTCTGATCATCTAAAAATCGTTTTGTAAAATTACATTGGGAGCAGTTAGGTTTTGAATAAATGGTTATTTTAGACATGGTATTCCTCCTAGAAATTATAATCGTCGTCTTCCATGGCTTCTACATGGCCCATCAAATAGCCGGAGCCAACTTGTGAGAAGAAATCATGGTTCGTTGTGTTGGTAGATAAGCCGTTCATAACAATCGGGTTGACATGTTCAGCAGTACCGTCATCATAGAAAGGTGGAAAGCCGAGGTTTTGTAGGGCTTTATTAGCGTTATAACGCATGAAGACTTTAACTTCTTCTGTCCAACCAATTTGGTCATAAACACTTTCAGCAAATTTGACTTCATTTTCCATGAGGTCCTCTAGTAACTCGTGGACCCACATCATCAATCGATATTGCTCTTCTTCGACAAGTTCGCGGTAGCCTAATTGGAATTTATATCCTAGATAGGTACCATGGACAGATTCATCGCGGATAATGAGTTTGATAATTTCGGCGACATTTTCTAATTTTGCATTTCCTAAATACCACAAAGGTGCAAAGAATCCAGAATAGAATAAGAAAGATTCGAGAAGCACAGAGGCAGCTTTTTTCTCAAGTGGGCCTGCATTTTGATAAACCTCATTGATTTTTTTAGCTTTATATTGTAGATAGGGATTACTGTTACCCCAATCAAAGATTTCATCAATTTTTTGGCTAGGGTTTAGAGAAATAAAAATTGTGGAATAGGATTTAGCGTGGACGGACTCCATAAAGAGGATATTATTTAAAACGGCCTCTTCGTGTTGTGTACGGATATCGGAACGCATGACATTGGCCCCTTCTTCTGATTGAAGCGTATCAAGAAGAGTCAGTCCTACAAAAGCTTTATTGACAACATCTTGTTCAATATCTGATAGAGATCGCCAATCAGCAAGGTCGTTGGATACGGGAATTCGAGTATCTAACCAGAATTGGCTAGTGAGTTTTTCCCAGGTTTGTTTATCGAGGGTGTCTTCTACTTGGTTCCAGTCGATTGCTTTGTAATAATCGACTTTATGATTTTGAACATCTCCATGAATAATTTGATTAAAATAATCTTTCATAATGCTTTCCTTTCTTAGATCACACAAGACTCACAGGTATTGGCTCCACCTAATTCTTCGTCGCCTGTAAACGTACGGATGTAGTAGATAGATTTAATACCTTGACGATAGGCATAATTTCTTAGGATATTTAAATCTCGCGTAGTCATCTTATTGGTACGATTGACCTTCCATTCGTAGAAGTTATCGGGTAACTCGGATTGCATGAAGAGGGTCATAGCCATTCCTTGGTCAATGTGCTTTTGAGCAGCTGCATAGGTATCAATAATTTTACGTTGATCCATGTCATAGGCAGAGACAAAATAAGGTAGGGTATCATTGGATAGATAAGGGGTTGGGTAGAATACAGCTCCTACTTGTCCTTCTTGTCGGTGCTCAACTCGTTGAACGATTGGATGCAAGGAAGAAGAAGTCTCATTAATATAGGAGATTGATCCGGTTGGAGCAACCGCTAATAGATAAGAATGATAGAGACCATCTTTTTGAATAGCTTCACTTAAGGCTTGCCAATCTTCTTTTTGAGGGATTTGAATCTTTTTAAAGATTTCCTTGATCTTATCGGAGTGAATGGTCACTTCTTCAGTATCAAGATAGTGAGTTTGGATGTATGAACCATCCGCATAGTCCGACTTATCAAAATTAGCAAACGTTTCTTGCCGTTCTTTGGCAATTTTATTTGAGGCTTTTAATGCATAAAAACGTAAGCAACGGAAGTAAAGGTCAGTGAGCTCTAATCCTTCAGGGGATCCATATTCAATATGGTGGTAAGCTAAAGCGGTATGTAATCCCATAGCTCCTAAGCCGACTGAATGATGGAGTTCATTTCCTCGTTCTACGGTTGGAACAGCATGCATATGCGTCATATTAGATACTTGGGTCAGAGCACGAATGGCTGTTTCAACCGATTTTTCAAAATCATCCCCCTCGAGCATTTGTAGAATATTAGTCGAGGCCAAATTACAGGAAACATCGCTTCCCACTTCTTTGTAGCTTAAATCTTCGTTGAGGATGGAAGGCTCTTGGACTTGGAATATTTCTGAACAAAGATTGGACATGATGACACGTCCATCAATCGGATTAGCGCGATTCACGGTATCGATATTAATAATATAAGGATAACCGGATTCTTGCTGTAATTTTGAGATTTCTTGTTCTAGTTCACGAGCGCGAGTTTGGTATTTATGAATGCGTGGATTAGCAACCAGATTATGATATTCAGCGGTGATATCCACATACGAGAAAGGGACACCATATTCTCGTTCAACATCGTAAGGACTGAATAGATACATAGGTTCATTGCTTTTAAGAAGGTGATAGTATTGATCAGGTACTACGATACCAAGTGACAAGGTCTTTACTCGAACTTTTTCATCGGCATTTTCCTTTTTGGTGGATAGAAAAGCGTAGATATCAGGGTGAAAGACGGATAGATAGGTTACACCTGCGCCTTGACGTGCACCCAGTTGGTTAGCATAAGAGAAAGAATCTTCAAAGAGCTTCATGACTGGAACGACTCCAGAAGCGGCATTCTCGATTCCTTTAATAGGGGCTCCCGCTTCTCGTAAGTTAGAAAGATTAACCCCCACACCGCCACCGCGTTTAGATAATTGGAGAGCAGAGTTGACGCTACGTCCAATCGATTCCATATTATCTTGAACATCTAACAAGAAGCAGGATACCATTTCACCACGGGCTTTCTTTCCGGCATTTAGGAAGGTTGGGGTGGCCATTTGTAGTCGGTGATGAATATGTTCGTCGGCTAAATGCCAAGCTAAGTCTTCATCTCCTTGAGCCAAATAGAGTGCCATAAAAGCGATACGATCTTCATAGCGTTCTAAATAGCGTTTGCCGTCACGAGTCTTCATCGCATAAGAAGTATAAAATTTGAAGGCTCCTAAGAAAGATTTAAAACGGAATTTTTGTTGATAGAGATGGTCGAATAAAGACTTGATAAATTTTTTAGAGTATAAGGCGATAAAATCCCCTTCAATATAGCCTTTATCAATTAAATAGCCAATTTTTTCTTCTAGATTATGGAAAAAGACAGTATTTGGGTTTACGTGTTCCAAAAAATAAGCCCGAACGGCTTCTTTGTCTTTTTCTAGGGGAATCTGACCGTTAATCGGGATATTGATTTGGTTATTTAACTGGAAATAAGTAATTTCTTCAGGTTTGTTGATGGATTTTAGTTCTGACATTTATCTTGATGCTCCTTTATTAGTTGATCGACATCATATTGACTTCCCTGGAATTCAAAAAGATGTAAGAGGGGAACGTCAAAGTACTTGCTGATATTTTTGGCGGTATAACAGAAAAGATCCATAAAATTACGGTTTCCTCCTCCAAAAACACCTTGGCAGTATTTGTAATTATCCTGGTATTTCATGAATTCATCGAGGATATAAGTTGTTTCATGGTCATATGTTGGTGCAACGAGGATGAAGTTCTGGTTGACTTTGATTTCGTCAAAATTTTCAGGGGTAATCTCAAGGGATTCTAAGCCTGATTTTTGAACGAAGGCCCGTGTGTTTCCAATGACCGATTGAAAAATAATCATAGATAGACCCCTTTCTAGGAAAGATTTTATATAACGTCTTTCCAACTAGCTAGTCCTATTCTAGCAGATAGCGACCGGACCTTCAAGATGAAAACACAATATATTGGATATCAGATATAATCTAATACAATATATTGTGTTGTTATCGTGATAATTATTCAGGTGTGAGGCTATACAGAGCTGTTGTTCAACGGTATTCATTATAGCACAAGAAAATTTTTGGTAAATGAAAAGCACTCAGTTTTGAGTTCAAATTAGTTACTTCTTAGATTTCTAAACGGTTAGACCAACAGACCGTATTAATTGCTTTTTATGTAAATATTTAAATTTTTAAGCTTTGAACTTGACGATTGTTATAAAAATTATTAATATTATTCTATAGTAAGCGCATACTATGCTATTTTATAAAGATATGATTAGAGATGAGAAGCTATCTACTTGTATCGATTCTATTTTTTATGGTTTCTGTTACTGATCTAGGTGCTCATAATTCTGTGGAAAATGTTTCCCCATTTGTTGCTTATAAACTAATAACAAAAAGTGCTGTTAGATAATACAAGAGAGGCCAGTACAATCTAGGTAATTATATAGTAGGAAATAAAGAAATTTCTAAAATATTATATTGGACAGAGGGTTGCTATTCAGGTTATCTTTATTTTGATTCTTCGTATATTAGTGAGTTAGATTATGTAATGACTTATTTGGATGTACTTACCTATCAATAGATAAGGGGTGGAACAATGAAAAAATATCATGTATTTTTAATTTCTCTACTTATATTATTTTGCTTGCCTTTCTCTAAGGGGATCAGTGCTCAAGATTTATCTGACATTGATGGATTCTATCAAAATGAAAACTCCGATTCGATTCTTTTAGGGTTCGATATTCAAGAGGATCAGTTATCCTTAGTGATTAATTCCAAGGCCAAATTGGAAAAAGCGTCAAACGATCCTTATTTGCAAGATTTACTTGATTGGCGTAATCGTATGGTCAATCAATCAGGAATGGGACTGTTGGATCCTGCAGAAGAGGATTCCACAGAAGATCTAGAAAAAAGCATCCTTCCTCGGCTTGAGTTTTCAGATTATGGTTTAGCCCCCAGAGTTCAAATTACTTTCTCGCCAGTAAATTACCAACTTGAAGATGAAGAATTGATTATTTATTTTGAGGATAAGGCCATTTATCGGTTAAAGGTTCATGATGGTGACAAGCTAGTTGGTCTCAACGAGACAATTTTTGAAAAAGTTGAATAAAGATTGCATCGTTGAGTGAATTGATTTATGATAGCTTTATTGAGGAAATGAAGTGCTTCCTGGCTTACAAAGCGTGAGTCGAACCGTTCTAAGAACTAATGACTTCTACAAGCTTATTTGGGCTTGTAGAAGTTTTTTTATGGAAAATTTCAATAAGCCCTTTTAGAAGGAGGAAAATAAATGTTACTCAGTTTGGGTATGGTGTTTTTGGCAGGATTTTTAGGAGGAAAGGTGGCGGACGCTTTAAAGATGCCCCGACTTTTAGCTTATCTATTAGCTGGGATGGCTTTGGGGCCATTCGGTTTTGATTTATTGGAGCCGGCTTTAGTCGATCAAGCAGCGGTGATTCGTCAAGTAGCCTTGATGATTATCTTGATAAAGGCTGGCTTGACCTTAAATTTTAAGGATCTAGTTAAAGTCGGACGTCCTGCTGTCATGATGTGTTTTGTTCCTGCACTTTGTGAAATTTTAGGGATTAGCCTATTCGCACCTGCTTTACTCGATATATCCTATGTAGATGGCTTGTTATTAGCGAGTGTATTAGCGGCTGTGTCGCCAGCTGTTTTAGTGCCTCGAATGTCTAATCTGATGGATAGGGGGCTAGGAACTCAAAAAGCTATTCCGCAATTGATTTTAGCAGGGGGAACGATGGACGATATATTAATTTTTGTTTTATTTGCAGGCTTTATGCAGCTAAGTCAAGGAGGCACTTTTAGCTGGGGGGCCTTAGTGAATGTCCCGTTAACCCTGTTATCAGGGGGATTAGTGGGTTTAGGTGCTTATCTGGTTTATCGCTCTGTCAAAATGGAGGGTTTATTGGGATCTTTGACTCTTTCATTACTCCTTATGGGAATGGAAGCTATTATCACTCATTGGATCCCCTATTCAGGTGTTTTAGCAGTGTTAACTTTGCATATTATGATTCATAAAAATGACCCTCAAGCGGCTAGTTACTTAGCTCGTTCATTTAATCAGATCTGGCCTATAGCTGAAGTACTGCTTTTTACTTTCTTAGGAGTTCAAGTCAACGGACAATTAGCTCTGCAAGCGGGCTGGCCTATAGTGTGTGTGATTGTAGTTGGTCTTCTTTTTAGAATGATTGGGGTGTTTCTATCAATTATTCATGCTGGATTCAATGGTAAAGAAAAAGCCTTTATCATGGGAGCTTATTTGCCAAAAGCAACCGTTCAGGCTTCGCTAGGAGGAATTCCGCTTATGGCTGGGATTCAATCAGGCCAACTTATTCTGATTGCCGCGTCGGTAGCTATTCTCCTAACAGCACCTTTGGGAGCCGTGTTTATTGATTACTTTGCCCCTCGTTTCTTAGAACCAAGTAAAGCTCAGTAAAGACAAGGGGTTGGCAGTCATTGTATCTTGGCTGCTAATACTGAGGAGAGGTTTGGGTTGACCATATTTGACCAATTGAGTATACTGGATATATAGAACATTAGCAACCCTTGTAAGAGGGGAGATGGTTCGATCTTCTTGAGCAAGATACTTGAAAGAAGAAAGTCCATCAGGTATTATAGTCAAAGAAAGTCAATGTTAATAAATAAAACGATAGGAGGCAAAAAAATGACACGCCGTAATATGTCGGATATTATTGAAGAATATCTCAAGCAATTTTTGCAAGAAAGTCAACGATTAGAGATAAAACGATCGGATATTGCGGATCGATTTGATTGTGTGCCATCTCAGATTAACTATGTCATTAATACCCGTTTTACTCAAGAACACGGATATTTAGTAGAAAGTAAGCGGGGCGGTGGAGGCTATATCCGAATTTTAAAAATTCAGCTAACTTCCAATGCAGATGAAGTGGATCAAATGATGGCTTTAGTAGGAGATAAGATTTCTTATCGGAATGCTGCGAATATCATTGAAACCCTCATCCGAGATGATATTATTTCTCAGCGTGAGGGGCGGCTGATGCTATCGGTTATCGATAAAGATCTTCTTCAGTCGATTTCCGCGCAAGATCAAGCGGCCAGAGCCTTGATACTTAATCGTTTTTTGCAACAATTAAAATATGAACTAACTCAAAATAATTATTGAAATTAGAGGTGATCGTATGTTTGAAGAATTATTTACACAAAGCGCTAGAGAAGCCATGCTAATTGCAGCTGAACACGCTTATTATCTAAATAACCAAGCGGTAGGGACTGAGCATATTCTCTTGGGCTTAGCCCGCGAAGAAAATGGGATTGCTGGGAAATTATTGAGGGAATTTGGCGCAGATTATGGTGCTTTGTTGAAGGCCCTTGAGGCAGTCCATGGGAAATTAGGGAAGTTTAAGAGCCATGGAGAAGTGGTTATCCCTTATTCTCCTAGAAGCAAAAAAGTGATTATGTCTGCCTCTAATGATGCTAAGCGTTTAGGAGCTTCTAAGGTAGGGACTGAGCACTTATTATTAGGTATTTTAAAGGAAGAAATATTAGCTACTGTTTTACTAAAAAATTTAGATATCGATCTTTCTCAGTTACGCAAAGCCATTTTTGATGAAATAGGCTTGAATCAACAGCAGCGCTCGGATAATCAAAGTAAACGTAGCAGTCGTCCTCGTCAAAAAGGTCAAGGAGATAGTGAAACGCCAACCTTAGATGCTGTATCTAGGGATTTAACTCAGTTGGCTCGTGATGGAAAGTTAGACCCTGTTATTGGTCGTGAAGAAGAAATTAGGCGAATGGTTCAAATACTATCTCGACGTAGTAAAAATAATCCGGTCCTAGTAGGAGAACCCGGTGTGGGTAAAACTGCTATTGCAGAAGGATTAGCACAAGACATGGTGACCGGAAAGGTACCGGCTGATTTGGCCAAAAAGCGTTTGATGATGCTTGATACTGCCGCTTTAGTGGCAGGAACGAAGTATCGAGGGGAATTTGAAGAACGGATGAAGAAGATCATTGAAGAGATTCATCAAGAAGGTAAGGTGATTCTTTTTATTGATGAATTACATACTTTAATCGGTGCTGGTGGAGCAGAAGGAGCGATTGATGCCGCAAACATCTTAAAACCAGCCCTTGCTCGGGGAGAAATCCAAACTATCGGCGCAACAACTTTTGATGAATACCAAAAACATATCGAAAAAGATACTGCTTTGGAGCGGCGATTTTCTAAAGTAGTGGTAGATGAGCCTTCTGCGGCTGAAACCATTCAAATTGTTAATGGCTTGCGTAGTAAGTATGAGGACCATCATCAGGTTACGATTACAGATGAGGCAATCGATGCTGCTGTCAAGTTATCTTCGCGGTATATGACAGAGCGAAAATTGCCTGATAAGGCAGTGGATTTGATCGATGAAGCGGCAGCGCTTGTTCGCATTAATCAAGGCCAACAAGCATCAAAAATGGCAGAGTTAGATCTTCAATTGAAGTCAGTTGCCAAGCGTAAGGAAGAGGCTATTTTACAACGTGATTTTGATTTAGCTAGTCAATTGCGTACCGAAGAGGAAAAAATCGAAAAAGCCATTCAAAAAGCTAGTCAAAAATCAAAAGTGAAAGAACAAGAATCAAAGACTCGCCCTCAAGTGACCCGAAAGGAAGTAGCGGAAGTGACAGCTATGGCAACGGGGGTACCTTTACAACAAATGAATACAGCGGAATCCAAACGTTTAGTGCATTTGGAGGAGGAACTTCATGAGAGTGTTATCGGACAAGAAGAAGCCGTCTCGGCAGTTGCTCGAGCCATTCGAAGAGCTAGGTCAGGGCTTAAGAGTCCTCAAAGACCCATTGGCTCCTTCTTATTCCTAGGACCAACGGGTGTTGGGAAGACTGAGTTAGCGAAGACATTGGCACAGTCAATGTTTGGCTCTAAAGATCATATGATTCGTGTTGATATGTCTGAATACATGGAAAAACACGCCGTGGCTCGTTTAATTGGCTCTCCCCCAGGTTATGTTGGTTATGATGAGGCTGGTCAATTAACAGAAAAAGTTAGACAAAAACCTTATTCTGTGATTTTACTGGATGAAGTTGAAAAGGCTCATCCCGATGTCTTTAATATCTTATTACAAGTTTTCGATGATGGTCAGTTAACCGATGGAAAAGGACGGACGGTAGACTTTAGACATACGATTATTATTATGACCTCTAACATTGGGGCAACCGCCTTAAGGGATGATAAAGCGGTTGGCTTTGGTGCTGTGGATTATAGTGATGATTATGACGCAATGAAAAAACGAGTATTGGAAGAGTTAAAACGAGCATTTAGACCAGAATTTCTTAACCGAATTGATGAAACGCTTGTCTTCCATTCTTTAGACAAAAAAGCGATTCGTCAGATTGTTAAGTTGCAAGCACATGAGATTGTTGATCGCTTAGCTCAAATGGAAATTAAGGCTAGAATGACAGATACCGCAGTTGATATTATCGCTAAAGCAGGATTTGATCCAGAATATGGTGCAAGACCAATTCGCCGGGCTATTCAAAAACAAATTGAAGATCAATTGAGTGAAATGTTACTAGCGGGAGATATCCAATTAGGCGATCAAATCACGATTGGTGGTCGATCCGGTGAGATTAATATTAATAATCGAAGTCAAACAAAGCGACAAGACTAAGTTATCTTGTTACGGATGCAAATAATTACTCATTCAACAGGATTTTTGCTATAATTAGAGTGTAGTTAATATTTTTTGAAAGGGGAATGTTAAGATGCGTAAAAATAAAGAGTTTAGTTTAGGTGGTTTTCTATTGGGGTCAGCTGCCTTGGTAACAGTGGCAGGGTTGGCACTTTATGCGTATTTTGATGAAGATACTCATAATCACGTAGCAGGCATAATTAACCGTGAAAAAGTAAAGGCGTATGTTCGTTATAAATTAAATGGTTCAGACAAATTAGTGGCTGCAGTCGATCAGTTATCAGATGCAGAAGTTAATAAATTAATGGCCTTAGCAGATAAGACTAGCGACATGAATTCAAAAGCGAGCCAAGGTTTCAATGATATTGTAGATCGGGTTAAAGAAGTTGCTCAAGATGCTGGTGATAAGGTACAAGACTTTTTAAACTAATCAAAAATTTAAGCCGAGTAAGTAACTATATGCTTACTTGGCTTTTTTGTTTGTTTGCTTATCGCTATAATTAACTTAAATGAATATAGAGGGAGCGATTGGATGCCGGAATTGATCCACGTGATGAATTTATCCAATGAAGAAAGAGAAAACCATGAGTATTGGATGAAAGAAGCGATGAAGGAAGCGCTAAAAGCCCAAGAAAAAGATGAAGTACCAATAGGCGCTGTGATTGTCTATCAGGGGCAGATAATTGGTCGTGGGCATAACATTAGAGAGACTCAGAACTTAGCGACGGGGCATGCGGAAATTCAAGCGATTGAAGCCGCTAACCATTATTTAGGAGCCTGGCGTTTAGAAGGAGCTAGACTCTATGTTACTTTAGAACCCTGTCCCATGTGTGCCGGGGCCGCAGTTCTGGCAAGAATAGATACGATTATTTATGCTTGTCGTGATCCTAAGGGCGGCTGTACAGGTTCTTTGATGAATTTAGCTCAGGAAGATCGCTTTAATCATCAGACCCAAGTCATCGAAGGGGTCCTTGATGCTCCTTGTAGTCAAATGATGAAAGATTTTTTCAAAAAATTGAGAAAAAGAAAGAAACTTGAGAAGTTATCCACAAAAACTGTGGATAATGCGGACTTATAAACAGCTTTATACACAGGTCCCTTTTTAATTAGAAAATTGATAGTTTAAATAATATGGGTTCAGCATCACAAAATTATATATTAAAGGTTTTCTTTTTGATTGGGCGAGTGTCATTGAGTAGGTGATTTTTATAACTTTACAAAGGATGCATCGTATGATACTATAAAAATGGCAATGGTGGCGTCACGAACCGAGTCAGGACCGGAAGGTAGCAGCTATAAGTGACAAAGCCATGTGCCTTTTTTTATTTTGGCTCTATGTTAAATAGAGTATACTCTATTTAACAATTTTAAAATATTCATTTAATAGTCTTTTAAAGTGTTCAATAGGGTTGTTCATAATACATTTTTAATTTAGAATAGAGGTTGGAATTTGAAAGTAGGTAGGGTACGTTCGTGTTAGTTCAAATGAACAAAATTTAGAGCGACAAATTTCTTAATTAGAGAAAACTGCTCAAAGATTTTCTATGATAAACAGAGTGGAGCTAATACCAATAGAAAAGCATTACTGAATTTGATTGATTATATTCGTGATGGAGATATTGTAGTTGTCACGGAGCTAGATCGTTTAGGAAGAAATAATACAGACTTATCGGAGTTTATCACATAAAGCTTAGGGAAAAACAATTGCTTTTCCCCTTTATTTAGGAAGGAAGAAGCTATGAACAACAATTCTAAAAAAACTGAATCTATTTTAATATCTTTTGCTTTAATAGCTATTGCTGGTATAAGTTATGCCTTATCTGGTTTTTTAACCATTATAAGTTCTAATAATCAAAATTTTAATCTTCTATCTACTTGCTGGCTAACTGTGTGTATGCTCATTTTTTTTGTTATTATACCTTTTTTTATCGCTAAAAAAATTTATGGCATAGATTATAGATATTTAAAGATTAACCTTAAAAATTATACAATTTATATCTTAATAGGGTTTATATTTTTTAAATATATATTGAAGATTAATAGTATAAATATTTTTAGAAATTTAATTGTGGCTAGTAGTGAAGAATTTTTATTTAGGTTCATAATATTTGAAATACTTTTAAGAGGATTTGATAAGAAATACGCAATAGTAATAGGATCCATATTATTTGCTTTAATATTACATTTAAATGTAGATGTACTTATAAATATAATAAGCAAGTTTCCTATGTCTATTGTCCTATATATTTTATATGATAAGTTTGGATATGAAAATGCTTTTGCACTTCACTGGCTAAACAATTCTTTAGTAGATTTTTTTTATATGTAAAAAGGAGATTTTTATGAAAAACACTACAAAAAATACTTACTTAAAATCAATTATAATCAATGCGTTGATTTTTTTGATTCTAGCTTTATTTATAGACAAAATGAGTATGGGTATAGTTCTTTTAGTTTTAATATTACCTATAATTGTCAATTCTATATTAATAAAAAAGGAATATAAGCTTACAAACGAGGTTAACAATCACCACTATTTATTACCTATAACAAGCTTTATAATTTATATAATCTTTGGTCTTATTGTTAAGAGTAATGGAAAATGGGATGCCTTTAGATTAGGATCTGGTAGAGAAGTAGGGGAGACCTCTATCGAAATTGCAAATAGTCCAATAGACTTATCACAACTTATATTTACCTTAATAATGTATGTGACTATTAGTTATTTAATAACAAAAATTATTACTTCAAAGTCAGAAAATGACAAGAATAAAAAAGAGGAATAGAGATGTTACTAGAAGTAAGTCATTTGAGTAAAAAGTATAAGACTAATGACTTCTACTCTTTAGATGATGTAAGTTTTAAACTTAATAAGGGAGAAATAGTTGGACTCATTGGAAGAAATGGGTTTGCAGGTTTATACTTTGACGAAGGCATCACTGGTAACATTGACTAGATAACTTTGAGATTATTTTAGAGAAATCGAAAATAGTAAAAATTTATAAGAGTGAGAAGTGAAGATGTTACCTCTCCACTTCCTTCCCATAATAATTTTCATAGTTTTCCCTATACTGAACAAGGTCAGAAAATTGTTCTTTATTTAAAGAGGCTCCATGTCAAATAAGGTTGATGACCTAATTTCCGAAGGAATCAAGCAGCTAAACCCTGCTTGGTTCCTTCTTTGTTTCTTTCAGAAACATAAAGTCTGGCTATTAGAAGAATATGGTGAAAGAGAGAGTTGATGGAAGATAAAATTTCTTCCATCAACCCTATTTATTTTAAAGTCTTTTGGTTAATACCAGGAACATAAGCTATTTAATAGGAACAATAGCTTTAGTAGAGATTCATTTAACTGTATTGTAAGGGTTATTAATTGAGCTTTAAATATTATTGAGTTAGAATTTAATGTAGAAAACGATTAAATCAGAAGCGGAGGAAAACCATGAGGCTAGTAATTATCACTCAACAAAGGCGGCATTGGCGAGAGATAAAGGATCAGTTAGCCTTTATCCAACAAAATTGGGTTGATTTGGAATTTTTTGAGTTAATTGAAAACTTAAACAGAGATCTAGAATTTCTTGTTTATCAGGAGAGGCCAAGAGATTGTTACTTATTTTTGGATTGTCGAGGGCTTTTAGGAGAATCATTGATGAGTTGCTTCCTGAAATTAATTGATTTAGATTTGTTAGAAAGAACAGTAATCCTTCACCATTCGCCAAGGATCCTTCAACTGCTTTATGCTCACAGCTTAACTTGTCAAGATTGTATTATAACGGGATTAGGCAATGATACTTTGAAACACTTAAAGAATATTTTCTATGACTTGCTTCTAAAGCATGATCCGAAGATGTCTAAACTGGCAGATCTTGATTTGAATCAAATTAATTACTTTAAGCATTTGCGTGGTTCTCACTATGTGGAGATTCATTGTATCAATGGGGAAAAAGAGTACGTTCGATCCACTTTAACACATTTTGATTATTTACGCCCTCGAGTCGAATATGTTCAGCGTGATACTTTAGTTAATTGTTCGAATATAGAAAAAATTGATCAAAGTAAAAAGATTCTATCCTTAAAAAATCAAGAAAATGTGAAGCTGAGTCCATCCAGAATGAAAGCAGTTCTAAATAGTGAGTGGTTAGATTGTTTTATAGCGTGATGAAGTGATGTCGAGACTTATTCGAGGCCAAAAAAGATTGATAAATGGGGCATTCGAGGCCAATTTTTTATAAGATCTATGCAACAGTATATATGCTTTATATAATAGAACCGTCATAATAGTAAGGGCTTACAGAATAAGCGGAGGTAATAATAGGAGGTTTGTTTAATATAGTAAAGCGCATTTATTTATTATGGATCGTATTAAAAAAGAAAGGAAAAAGATTATGAAAAAAGGAATTATAAAAAATGCCTTATTAGCTGTTAGCCTTTTCGGCTTGTTAGGAACGAGTATGGTATCAGCCAATAATCACCAGGATACTGGTTTTTCTTTTGACTTAAAATTTAGAAATACTAAATATACTGAACCGCGTGCAAAAACGGATGCAAGTTCTTCATATGCCAGTATAACTAGCCTTTCAAATGCTAGGTCTATCAATTGCTTTATTGTTGGGCCTGGAGGAGAAAATGTGAATTCTTCGACGGTTGTATTAGCGCCTGGTCAGGCAGATTTTATTCATCAATATACTTATGAATGGAATTATCGCTCTTGTAAGTTGGGCGTAAGAAAAAATGGCGGCTGGGATAATGTACATGTAACAGGAGTCTGGAGTCCTGATTGTATCTATTGTAATTAGTTTGACTTGAATGAACAGATGATAAGGAAGTGCATAGTTAGAAGGACGCTATGCACCTCCTTATTATGAAAGGGGCTTGACAATGGACTATAGGTATTTAAGAAAAGATCTAAAACGTCTATTTATACAAAAAAACGGCTTGATTTTATTGTTGTATTCAATTGGAATTACTTTACTCCACTTCTTGACCTTTAATCGGACTAACTATATGTATGAACCTTCAGTTTTCGCGCGGTTGATGGGAATTGACCATACTAGCTATGGAACAGAGATCTATTTTTTGACCTTGCCACTGATTGTTAGTTTCTATGGAGCGGGGCTTTACCGAGAAGATCTTAAGTGGAATTTGATATTGAAGCAAGAGGTCCGGTGGGGGAGAAAGAATTATTACAAGCAACAATGGATAACTGCCTTTATATCGGGAGGTTTAGCAGGAACATTTACCTACTTCTTTCACGCTGTTTTTTTATTTTTAATTTATCCCATGTGTTTACCAGATGTTCTTCAAGATCAGATTAGTATGAATCCTGGCTTGATTTATTATTTATATACAAATCATCCCTTGCTTATTTTGATTTTGTTGATGTCAATTATATTTGTTTTATCAGGCATCTTTTCGTGTATGGGCTTGGCTGTTTCTTATTGGATTTCAGCGCGTTACTTTGAGTTCCTTTTTCCTTTTTTATCAAGCTACTTGCTTGTAAACGTGTTCGCTGTTCTAGGCGTTTGGTGGATTGATTACAAATATTTATTATATATTTTTGATTTGACGCTTTCAAGTTCAGCAGAATTAACACAATTGTTGCTGTTTTGGCTAGCTATCTTTTTATTGAGCTTTTTTTCTTTCTATCTCAAATATAAGGGCAGTCTAAGAGATGTTAATTAACTCTACTAAGGCGAAGGACAAGGTGTGTTTAATTAAGTAGGGGAGTCGTCTTTTATGAAGAATATCATTCGAATTGAGAAGATAAGAGTTCATTTTCGGAGAACCCTTTGCTTTCTGGCGCTGATGATAGGCATTAATATTCTAGGTTTGATCATGCAGAATTTAGCTAATAAGGACGAGCTATTAGACCAGCTTCAATTTAATTATGGTCAACTTTTTGACGCCAATCAATTAAGGTGGGTCATTATTCCCGTTTTTTTAATCCTGCTCTACTTATTAAGAGTTTATTTAACACGATTTGAGAGTGTTAGATATAGTGTTGAATGCCGATGTATCTATAAATGGAAGGCATTATTAATTGTTTTAGGGCTGATGCTAATTTTTAATTTTTCCAACTTGTTATTTTGCTTATTTAGATTTGGGCAACTGCAAGAGATAGAGTTATTTATATTTAGTCTGATGCAACAGCTTGTATTATTAGTTATATTAGGGTCTTTAGATTACTTGTTGGAGACAGTTCTTAACAAGCGATTAATCGCACTTTTAATTGTGCTTTCTTTAGGCATGTTCTTGCCGCACTTGGTTTTGAATAAGTTTTTTGTTGCTTTCTTTTATAGTGAAGGCCCCTTTAATTGGTTCAGTGTCTGCTTGCTCTTGATGAAAGCGATCTTTATTATGTATATTTTTTACCGATTTGATGAGTGGCTAATGTACCGTCGGGAAGTTATCATTTAGTGAGGGAGAATGAATATGTTATTAAGGGTAGAAGAAGTATCTAAATCATTTGGCAAAAAGCAAGTTTTAGAACGAGTGAGTCTCTTTGTTGATAAGGGAGAAGTGGTGGGCTTGGTGGGTCATAATGGATCGGGGAAGACTATGCTCTTACGTGCAATTATTGGTAGTATGAGATTACAAGAAGGCCAAGTTTTTCTAGAAGAACAGCCGGTAGTTTTTAATCATCCTTTACCGATCGATGTGGGAGTTATTATTGAAAATCCAGACTTCATCCCGCATTTTACAGGACTTGATAATTTGGTTTATTTAGCTTCTATCAAGGATCAATATCAAGAAGACTTAACGATGAAGCTCTTAAAGGCCATTGATCTCTATCAGCATAAGGATACCCAGGTTAAGAATTATTCCTTGGGGATGCGCCAGAAGCTAGCCATCGTTCAGGCTATGATGGAAGATCAAATACTGGTGCTCCTAGATGAACCGACCAATGGTTTGGATAAGGATTCGGTAGAAGCTTTTATGGGCTTGGTGACAGAGATGAAGGCTCAGGGGAAGGGGTTTTTAATTGCTAGCCATGATCAACACTTGATTGATCAAGTAGCAGATCACGTCTACGAGATATCAGACGGACGGATAGTAGGTGGGCAACGATGAAGAAAAAAAGGTTGAAAATTGCCTTATTGGCTTCATTAATATGCTTATTGGCTAGAATTATCTATGTTAATGTGACGAAAGAAGGCATCAAGCCGGAGCTCTATTCAATGGAGGAGACCCTGGTTGCCCAAGGACACCCCTTAAAAATTCGCTCAATATCCTTATTAGAAGGTAAGGAAAAAGAAGACTTTAGAGAGAAGTTCCCAGTTATCTTAAATCCAGACCAAGATTATATCTTAAAGGTGGAGATCGAAGGGGATTTAAGGGATACCAAGGAAAAAGCTATGGGCTTGACTATGATTATTAATCGACAAGCGAGGACCTGGCCAGTCTTTGGGTCACCACAGTTTGAGGAATGGGGTTTTCGACTCTTTTTTGCTTTTAGGGATGAGGATTTCAAGCACGGAGAGAATGAGTTGATTATAGCGGTCAATGATACTTTGATTGAAGATAACGTCCATAAAGCCTTTCAAAGAACTTGGGATTATCAGGGACCTGCTGATTAGTAATTGAAGGGGGGATCATTGTGAAGGGGACTTTGATATTTTTGCGTCAAGAATTGTATCAGTTGTTTCGTTTGCGTCATATAATAGTGATCATGATTCTCTTGTTTGTTATGAACTGGCTGGCTTTTTGCTTAGAAAACGACTCCAGCTGGGGCTTTTTCTCGATCGTTGATCCGGAGCGCTTAATGAATAACAACCACTGGCTCTTTCTGTATATTTTTCCCTTGATTTTGTCTTTTAATTGGTTCGGGCAAGTGATTGCTCAACAGAGTGTGTGGGTATATATCCGAATTAGACAGCCACGCTTGCTTTGGATTTTGGTCATATTGGCTATGGTAGTTTACATTATGCTTTATGTGGGGATTTTGATCGTGCTAAGTCTTTTTTGGCAGCAAGCTTATGAGTTGCCGCTAGGGGAATTGGTGTATTTAGGGGTTAACCTCTTTTTAACTATGATGGGAATGTTATTAATGGAGACCCTTTGTTATTGCTTAGGGCTTGGCTACCTAGGTTTGGGATTAGATCTAGCAGTTTTGGTCTTTTCGTTTTATACCCGTCCTGAGTGGAAGTGGGCTATGCCTCAGCCATATACGGAAGAGGGTTGGAGGATGGTGCTTTTCAGGGGAGGGATTCTCTTAATTCTTTTGATCTTATCTTATCTCGTTTTTACTCGGCTTAGTCGAGTAAGACGAGCCAATGAAACTTAGCTTTTGTGAAGAGAAGTATCAGATTAAGGAGATGAAGGTAATGAATAAAAAGATACTTAGCCGGGTCTTTTTAGTAATTTTAGGGTTAGGAATTGTGGGAGGGCTGTATGTAGCCTATCAATCTTTGATGAATCATATGCAAAAAGAAGATGAAATTAGCACAGTGGTGGATAACCCATCCAATACAAGTAAGCAGGAGCCTTATATACAAGAGCCGACCTATCTAGGAACGCTATCGGCACTGAGTTCTACAGAAGATCCTACAACGGATATAGATCCGGCAATTCAAAAGCTTGTTTTTGATTCTATGATGCAATTTAATTTTAATGATCAGATGACCTATCATTACGAGATGACCGAGTATGAAGGCAGTGAAAAGGCAGAATTAAAAGGAGTATTTAATAAGAAACAGGGTCTGTTCTATGAACAATTGATTTTTCCTGAGTCCAGTCAGATCGTCTATTATGACCAAGGAACGCTTTATACCAAATATTCCGATGGTGAGAAGACTTTTTACCAACAGAAAGGTCAGCTGCAGGATTTGCTTTCTCCCAAAGTGCTCTTTTATGATTTCATTTTAGTAAGTGTCGGACAGCTACAGAACCTTAAGATGACAGAAGAGGGATCAAGTTATCGCATTGAAGGGCAGATGAATAAAGACCAGTCAATGTTTCGACATGGACGCTGGACGATTGAGATTGATGATGCTTCCAAGCAGATTGTCAACTTTGAGATCGAACAAGATGGTAAAGTGATTCAATCGATCAAGCGGGTGAAGTATTCCAATGAAGCTGAGTTGAACCAAGATGAGATTAAAAGCTTGGCAGATCAGATCTAATTTTAAGGTTATTTTTTAAAGGACTAGAGACCACAAAAATTTACCCCACCGAGGTTATTCTGCATGTTATCCGGAAAACACTCTCCTAGCCTTTCAAAAAGCTATTGAATACTTGATTGATGGGGTGGAGTAGGACGTTCATTTGACAAAAGATCATCAGCTAGTAGTGATTCATGATGCAACCATCAACCTCATTTCCAATGGAAGGGGATGGGTTAAAGGTCTGACATTCGTTTAATGATGCACTTACCATTATGGTCAGGACTGGCTCCAGACTTAGTGATCACTCCGCGCTTAGAAGCGGTCTTGGCTTTAGTTCAAGGATATGATTTAGTGGACTGTCTATTGATTGCATCATTTAATCATGTTTCGGTTTTATGCTTTAAAGGACTTGTTTGATGATCCAATTGAATAGGACCGTATTTTGTTAACTTTTTAATATAGTTTAAGCATGACAAAAAGCCCTGCTTGATCACTTGATCAAGCAGGGTGATTGTTTTGTTGAGTGGATTACCCCACTGATCCTTCCATTTCATAAGCGATAAGTCGGTTGAGTTCGACGGCATATTCTAAAGGTAATTCTTTAGCAAAGGGTTCTACAAATCCCATGATAATCATCTCGGTAGCCTTAGCTTCAGAGATGCCTCGGCTCATGAGATAGAAGAGCTGTTCTTCAGAAATTCTAGATACTTTGGCCTCATGTTCTAGGCTGACATTGGGGTTATGAACTTCATTAAAAGGAACGGTATCTGATTTGGACTTTTCATCCATGATAATCGTGTCACATTCAACGTGTGACTTGGCGCCATCTGCATTTTTACCGAAGTAGAGCTGCCCCATATAATCGACGCGACCCCCATCTTTAGAGATGGACTTAGAAACGATCGTTGAAGAAGTTTGTGGGGCGTTATGGAAAATTTTAGCGCCAGAGTGTTGGTGTTGATTTTCACCAGCAAAGGCAATTGTTAAGACTGTTCCTCGAGCGCCACGACCGTTGAGAATACAGGCTGGGTATTTCATGGTTTTATAAGATCCTAAGTTACCATCCACCCACTCCAAGGTGCCGCCTTCTTCCACGGTACCACGTTGGGTAACCAAGTTATAGACATTATGAGACCAGTTTTGAATGGTGGTATAGCGGCAAGTGGCATTCTTTTTAACGATAATTTCGATGACGCCGGTGTGCATGGATGTTTCGGAATAAGTGGGAGCTGTACAGCCTTCCACATAGTGGACAGAAGCACCTTCGTCTACAATGATTAGGGTCCGTTCGAATTGGCCAACATTTGGATTGTTTAAGCGGAAGTAGGCCTGAAGTGGCATATCGACCTTAACATTTTTAGGAATGTAGATGAAGGAACCACCAGACCAACAGGCCGAATTTAAAGCTGTCTGGAAGTTCTCGCCCGACTTAACCACCGTAGCAAAGTATTCTTTGAAGAGTTCAGGGTGTTCTTTTAGGGCTGTATCTGTATCCGTAAAGATAATACCTAGTTCATCTACTTGATCCTTCATGCGAGAGTAGACGGTTTCTGATTCATATTGAACAGTGGTTCCCGCTAGAAAGGCACGTTCTGCTTCGGGGACACCTAAGCGTTCAAAAGTTTCTTTGATTTTTTCAGGGACATCATCCCAAGATCTTGCGGGTTTATCATTGGCTCTTAGATAATAAATATAATCGTCAAAGTTAATTTCTGATAAATCAACACCCCATGTTGGGAGCTTTTGGGATTTTTCCTTAAAAAGTTGATAGGCTTCTAGACGGAAATCCAACATCCATTGGGGTTCTTTTTTTTCTTTGGAGATAGCTCGAATGACATCTTCATTTAGACCACGACCAGTGGAGAAGAGAATCTTAGCATCATCTTTAAAGCCATATTCATATTCATTTAATACTGGAACATCGGACATAGACTAGTCCTCCTTTCTCACGATACCATCGCGACTGAGTTTTTCTTGATCGAGATTATCTTTTAAACCATATTCTAAAGCGCGCCAGGATAGAATGGCACATTTATAGCGGGCAGGAAACTGTTTGACTCCTGAAAGAAAGCTAGCTTCTTGTAAGTTGTGATTAAGGGTATCATCATCCTTAATAGCTTCATCAGGCTCGACTTGTCCGCCGACTAATTGATTAAAGTCATGGACTAGTGAGATAGCATCTTGAATGGATTTACCAATTAAGAGATCACACATCATGGAGGCGGAGGCAATCGAGATTGAGCACCCATAACCTTCAAAGGCTAGGTCTTGAATAATTCCTTCTACTACATTAGCTTGAACTTGGATCATGTCCCCGCAAGAGGGATTAAGTAATTCCATGGTATGAGTGGGGTGGTCTAGTTGTCCCTTATGGTGGGGATGGCTAGAATGATCTAAAACCACGGCCCGATATAATTGTTCTAAGCGACTAAGCGCCATAATTAAAAAACTCCTTTACTTTGTGACTCACTTCTATCATACGGTCAACTTCTTCTTTTGTATTATAGGCCATTAGACTTGCTCTTAGGCTGGCAGGAATTTTTAACAGACGCATTAAAGGTTGGGCACAGTGATGGCCTGCTCGAAGTGCAATACCCGCCTGGTCATAAGCTGTAGCAGCATCATGAGGATGGATAGCTTGGATATTAAAAGCGATAATACCATTTTTGGCAAAGGATTGAGGCGTATAGATTTCTAGACCTTCAACTTGAGTAAGCCCTTGATATAGCCTTTGGCCAAGCTCTGCTTCCTGTTGATGTAGGTTCTTGATTCCGATAGCTTGGATCCAATTGATCGCTTCAGCTAATCCGATAATTTGGGCAATTGCCTGGGTGCCTGCTTCGAATTTCCAAGGTGCTTCCTTAAAGCTAGAAATATCGTCTTTGACTTGATAGATCATTTCGCCCCCAAAGCAAACAGGCTGGGCCTGTTCGAGGAGGTCATGGCGGATATAGGTCACTCCTAGACCCATGGGTCCGTACATTTTATGACTAGAAAATGTGTAGGCAGCAACTTGCCATTTAGCAAGGTCTAACTTTTGATGAGCTACTGCTTGAGCGCCATCGACCAAGAAGAGGCAATTGCTTTGTCTTAAAGCCCACTGACTCAGATAAGGAATATCCTGCTCAACTCCTAGCACATTGGAAATATGTTGAGTTACTAGTGCTTTGACCTTAGGATTTTGGTCATAGGGTGCCAAGGATTCCTTGGTGATTTGAAAATTTTCATCCAAATCTAGAAATACGAGCTTGGCACCACTTCGATGACAAACTTCTTGTAAGGGCACCAAGCTTGAATGGTGCTCCAAACGGGTCGTTAGGATAAGGTCACCGGCTTGGAGTCGCGGTTCAATAAGTCCACGAATAACTCGGTTTAAGCTTTCGGTATCCCCGGAAGTAAAGGATATCTCATCAGCTGACCCAGCCCCAATGAAATCGGCAATTTTTTGCCGACTCGTTTCAAAGGCTTCGGTTGTACGAGCCCCGAGACTATGAACGGCTCGGTGGGCGTTGGCCCGTTCGTGTTGATAATAATAGACGATCCGGTCTAAGACAGACTGAGGGGTCTGAGAAGTAGCGGCATTATCAAAGTAAATGAGCTTTTCACCTTGTACTTTTTGGTGGAGAATTGGAAATTCTTGGCGAAGGGCTTGAACATTAAGCTGGGCCATGATGATCCCCCTCTTTGGTTAGGGATTGGAGTTTAATATCTAATTGATCTAAAAGTAACTGGCGGATGGTGGGATCTTTAATTTGACTGACTGACTGCATTAAGAAACCACGAATTACTAGAAACTTGGCTTGAATTAAAGGGATTCCTCGGCTCATTAGGTACCATAGTTGTTCTTGGTCCACTTGAGCAATGGAAGCGGCGTGTCCCGCAGTCACCTCAAATTCATCAATTAATAAGATAGGGTTAGCGTCCCCTCTTGCACCATCCGACAGCATTAAAAGTCGATTTTCTTGTTGAGCATCAGCCAACTTGGCATTCTTATGGATTTTCCCAATTCCGTTCATAGAGAGCCGACCGGATTCAATGGCAGCACCGTATTGTTTAATATGACCGATTGAATGAGCTCCCCAATTATTGATTTTTGAATCGATGACTTGGTGGTTGGAAAGATTAGAAATAGCAGTGATATTGAGATAACTTTCGGCAGCAAGGCCACTTAATTTACAATCAAAATCCTCCAAGGAATTTCCTTCATTAAAAGCACCAATAGTCCAATTTACAATGGCTCTATCCTTAATGAGACTACGACGAGTGAGGATGTTAGAGGCGTGGGACTTCATTTGATCAATAGCTTGGTAGTCCAGCTTGGCTTCCTCTTCAAGGATGACCTCTAAACTGTATGATTGGCTAAAGTCGCTTGGTGTATTATTTATTAGCTTTTCTAAATATGAAAGCTGGCTTCTTTTGCCAAGTACGAGGAGAAGGTATTGATGGGACTGCTTTGAAAAATCCAGGGTCCATTCAAGCTTTTCATGATGGTGATAGCCTTCAGGGACATAGATGAAAAGTCCCTGAGATAAATGGGCGAGATGATAGGCTGATAAGGAGCTATCATCTAAGGGGAGAGCTTGGCCTAAGTAATTAATAAAGAGGTCAGGGTACTTTTCGATAGCTGTTTGAAAATCACAAATGAGAATATCCCCTTGTTTTTGATCGATAGAGGGTATTTCTGGTGTGTTTTCTGGGTTATCAAAAAGTTGCCACTGGTTAAGATTTAGCCGTTCGATTTTGGGTAAAGATAGCTGGGGGTACGTTGAGTAAGCGGCTTGTTTGAGTTCATTAATATGATGAATAGCTTGCATAAAATCACCTATTCTTCGTTTAATCGAATGTTGTTTTCCACGGCTAATTCTTTATAGCCCTTTTGTTCGAGATCAAGTGCTAGATCTGGGCCACCTGACTTAACAATGCGTCCATCCATCATGATATGGACAAAGTCAGGTGTGACATAGTTAAGTAGACGTTGGTAATGAGTGATAATTAAAGCTCCAAATTGCTCGCCTCTTAATGAGTTGATACCCTTGGATACGACTTGCAAGGCATCAATATCTAGCCCAGAGTCGATCTCATCGAGGATGGCAAAGCGTGGTTCAATCATAAGCATTTGTAAAATTTCGTTACGTTTCTTTTCTCCTCCGGAGAACCCTTCATTGACATAACGTTCAGCCATTTCTGGATTCATATCTAATAGGGCCATTTTTTCATCCAATTTTTTTAAAAAATTAAAAATTGAAATCTGATCATCTTCTGAGCGGTGGGCATTCATGGCGGTTCGCATTAGGCTCGCGTTAGAGACTCCGGAGATCTCACTAGGATATTGGACTGCCATAAATAATCCTTGACGGGCTCGTTCGTCAACATCGAGGTCTAGAAGATTGACGCCATCCAGAAGGATTCTTCCTTGGGTTACCTGATAATCAGGATGACCCATAATTGCTTGAGAGAGGGTAGACTTTCCGGTTCCATTGGGTCCCATGATGGCATGCACTTCATTACTTTGAATGGTAAGGTTGACTCCTTTAAGGATGGCTTTATTTTCAATTTCAACATGTAAATCAATAATTTCTAATTTTGACATGAAGTTCTTCCTTTCGTATGCTTTCAGGCTATATTTTAACATAAATTTGCTTGGATTGAAGCGATACGCACCGATTAACTGGCTTTTGGGACTTGCTAAATGGGTTCGCTAAAAACAGGATAATTCGCTATAATAGATTGAAAGAGACTAAAGGAGGATCCTCATGACTTATCAGGCTTTATATCGGGTATGGCGCCCACAAACTTTTGATGAATTAGTGGGACAGACAATGATCGCCCAAACGCTTAAGAATGCTATTTCTCATGATCAGATGAGTCATGCCTATTTGTTTGCGGGACCTCGTGGTACGGGGAAGACTTCTGCAGCTAAGATCTTAGCGAAAGCAGTTAATTGTCCGAATGCAGTTGATGGGAATCCTTGTAATGAGTGTGAGGTCTGTCAGGCGATTACGAGAGGGCAAGTCAGTGATGTGATCGAGATTGATGCGGCTTCTAATAACGGGGTTGATGAGATCCGAGATTTGCGAGATAAGGTTCGCTATGCACCAACGGTTGTTAAAAATAAGGTCTATATTATCGATGAGGTACATATGCTAACAACCGGAGCTTTTAATGCCTTATTGAAGACTTTGGAGGAGCCGCCGAGTCATGTGTTATTTGTTCTGGCAACCACTGAGCCACACAAGATTCCAGCAACGATCTTATCACGAACACAGCGCTTTGATTTTCAACGGATTAAGGATACAGATCTGATTGCCCATATGTCAGAGATTTTAAAGTTTGAGGATCGTTCATATGATGATGAAGCGCTAGCTCTGATTGCTCGATGTGCTAAAGGAGGAATGCGTGATGCCCTTAGCTTATTAGATCAAGCCTTGTCTTTTTCCCAAGAACGACTGGATTTAGAAACAGCCCTCTCAGTGACAGGATCTTTTTCACAGCAACTTTATTGTCAATATATAGAGGCGGTTTTTGCTAAAGAAAGTGGGCAAGCTCTTGCTATATTAGATAAAGCTCTCTCGCAAGGAAAGCAAGCTAATCGATTTATTGAAGATTTGATTCTATTTGTTCGAGATCTTTTATTAAGTCAATTCACTCAGGTTAATTTTAGCTTACTGAACGACCACGAATTAGCGACTATGAATCAAAAAATTCCAGCAGACTTCTATCATTATCTGATTGCTGGCTTAAATCAAGCCCTGGATCAAATGCGCTTCTCCTCCCAAGCAGAAGTTTATGTTGAAGTGATGACCTTACGACTCAGTCGGTCGGATTGGCGGCAGGATTTGATGGCACAATCTATGAGCCATCCCGTTCAAGCGGATTCTTCAGAACTAGCGCAAATGGAAGAGACGTTGGCTGGTCTCCAAGCACAAGTGCAATCGCAACAAAAACTGATTGACCAGCTTCTACAGCAAGAAAGGGTGCCAAGAAAGAGTGAGCCATTACCCGCCCAGGAAGAAAAAACATCAGTGAGGCTTCATCCCCGTCAACGTCCGGGTTTTGCCCAGGAAGCGTATCAGCTTGATTTAAATGCGATCTATCAAGTATTAAATCAGGCAACTTTAGTGGATATTCAAGCTGTTAAGAAAATTTGGCCGAACTTATTAGAGGCTCTTCCTCCTTTAGAACGGGTGAAGTTGGTAAACAGTCAACCCTTAGCGGCGGGACCAGATCATTTGTTGGTCGCACTGGGTCAAGCGGGGCAAGTTCACCTGGTTCAAGCCGATGAGCGTCTTCTATCTTTGCTACAATATGAGCTGACACAATTATTAAATAAAACCATTCAGCTTGTCTGGATTGCAAAAGATGATTGGCAAGGCGTGCGAGCTGACTATAAATTATTATTTGATCGAAATGGTGGTCAACCCGTTCAGCTCAATGTGACAGAAGGTCAATCGGCTAGAGTATTAGAAGAAGACGAAGAGGAGCCCATGGCATCTGCCAATAATTCCTTATTTTCAATTGAATCAGATACCGATAGTGATTCGGCAAATTTAGAAGAGATTTCTCAAGAAGATCCCCTAGTTGATAAGGCTTTAGAGTTATTCGGTCAAGACCATGTTCGCATCTATCCCGACCGCTAATCTGGGGATAAATTATAGTTTTTAGAGGAAATCTATTATATAATGAGATTAAGCACAGTGACATTAATCAGAATCTAAAGGAGTTTTCATATGGTAAACATGAATAATATGATGAAACAAGTGCAAAAAATGCAAAAAGATATGCAAAAGGCTCAAGCTGATTTGGAAGCGAGTGAATTCACTGCCAGTGATCATAATCATTTGGTTGAGGTTACTGTGAACGGGAAGAAACAAGTCTTACGTTTAGAAATTCAACCTGAATTGGTAGATCCGGAGGATCCGGCCATGTTGGAAGATATTTTGATTGCGACACTTAATGAAGCCTTTGTGAAGGTCGATCAGGCGACGGAAGAAAAGATGGGACGGTTTACCCAAGGATTAAACTTACCTTTCTAAGCGATGAGGAGGGAGCTTGACCATGGATTACCCACAACCGATTGCAAAGTTAATCAATAGCTTTACTAAATTACCGGGGATTGGTGCTAAAACTGCAGCGCGGCTAGCCTTTTATATTTTAGAAATGCCTGAAGCAGATGTATCGTTTTTTGCCCAATCTTTGATTAATGTGAAGCGAGATCTATCTTATTGTGATATCTGTGGACTCATTACCGATCAAAATCCTTGCGGAATCTGTCAAGACGAAACGCGAGATCATTCGACCATATTAGTTGTTGAAGATACGCGTGATGTGATGTCGATGGAACGAATGCAAGAATATCATGGGTTATACCATGTCCTGCAAGGGGTGCTTTCACCTATGGAAGGGCTAGGGCCAGAGGAGTTGAACATTGCTTCCTTAATTAAACGCCTACAGGATGAACGTGTTAAAGAAGTGATTGTTGCTACTAATGCGACTGCTGAAGGGGAAGCAACCGCCATGTATTTATCCCGCTTGATCAAGCCTTCGGGAATTAAAGTGACCCGTCTTGCACATGGATTAGCCGTAGGTTCAGATATTGAATATGCCGACGAGATGACCTTATATCGAGCGATTGAAGGTCGACGAGAATTATAGGAGTGGATTTGGTGACTAAGGGGTTTTTTGTAGCGTTTGAAGGGCCGGATGGTTCGGGGAAGACATCGATTATAAATCAGTTAAAAGAAAAACTCGCTGAAAGTTCGATCCCAGTGGCCTATACGCGAGAACCAGGAGGATCTCCAATTGCTGAGCAGATTCGCCAAGTCCTTCTAGCGGTAGAGAACACAGCCATGGATTATCGGGCGGAGGCTTTATTATTAGCGGCTAGTCGTCGTCAACATTTAGTTGAGACGATTTTACCTAATTTGGAGCAAGGGAAGCTAGTTGTGAGTGATCGCTTTGTAATGTCATCGCTAGCCTATCAAGGGATGGCGCGTGGAATAGGGATTGATAAAGTTTGGCAGATAAATCAGTTCGCGATTGAGGATCATCTGCCTGACTTGACCATTTTGATTGATGTACCTGCAGAAGTGGGTTTGGAGCGAATCTATCAAGCAAGAGGAAAGCGGCAATTTGACCGCTTAGACCGTGAGGCCTTGGAATTTCATCAGCGAGTTCGCCAAACATACCTGGACTTAGCCAAAAATTGGCCAAGAATCGTGGTTCTTGATGGTCAGGAAAGCGTTGAGGCGATTAGTCAAAAATGTTATCGTATTTTGTGTCAGCAGGGAATTATTAGTCATAAGGAGGAACAAATATGAAATTATTAGTAGCCATTGTGCAAGACCAAGACCAACAGATTCTAGGAAAAGCTTTTCTAGAGAATAATATTCGCGCCACTAAATTATCTTCGACGGGTGGTTTTTTGAGATCAGGTAATACAACTTTCTTGATTGGGATTGAGGATGAACGTATCGATGAGGTTTTGGAGATTATTAAGCAATCTTGTCAATCTCGTGAGCAATTTGTTTCGTCGCCAATTCATCTAGATATGAACTTAGAAGTAACTAATACTTATCCACTCAAGGTAGATGTTGGTGGAGCAATTGTTTTTGTGCTTCCAATTGACTCTTTCCATCATTTTTAATCAATCCTTAAAAGGTTGGATTCTATATGAAATTAGCGTTAGCTAAGCAGTATTTTCGAGGGTTAATTAAGCAGAATCATTTATCTCATGCTTATCTTTTGACAGGTGAAGGGCATCAGACGAAGGTTAAATTAACTCAGGCAATTATTCAAGATCTGGCTTGTCCCAATAAAGATGAATCCGGACAAGCCTGTTTGTCGTGTTCAATCTGCCAAAAGGTCGAACGTGGGCAATTTGTGGATCATTATGTGGTTAAACCAGATGGAAGGTCAATTAAAGTAGAACAAATAAGACAGCTTAAGCATTGGTTGACAACGAGTCCAATGGAGGCCAATTTTAAAATCGCTAGTATTGAACAAGCGGATTTGCTTTCCACCTCGGCTGCGAATGCACTTTTACTTTTTTTAGAAGAGCCAGGAGAGAACGTGTACCTCTTTTTGTTGGCAAATCAGTCCGATGAATTATTGCCAACCATTCGATCCAGAACGCAAGAGCTTAGAGTGGATCCTATCTCAATGGAAGAGATTGTTCAACAAATGGTATCTCAAGGGCTTTCTAAGGAACACGCTGTATTAATGACTTGCTTTTCGGCGGCTAATCGTCATCTATTGTTAGCAGATTATCAGGAGGAGACGTTTAGTCGATATATTCAAGCTTTAGATCAATTTTTGACTTATTTATTAGCAGGTAAGCCTCGAGCCTTTGTCTGGGTTCAGCAAGGGTTGAAGGAGTTTTTGAATTTTAAGTTTGCAGTTTGTGGTGTGGATTACCTGATGGCGGTAGCTGGTGCTTTGTTATTGGATTCCTATCTTGATAAGACAGACTATTTGAAAGGCCATTTTCAAAGTCGATGGGAAGAATTTAAGCAAATTGATGAAAAAAAAGTTTTTGACTTTGAACAATCTCTGTTAAAATGTAAAGAGTTTTTAATGGCCAATGTGACGCCGCAGTTAGCCTATGAGCAATTAGCACTAGATAATCAGATAAAGAAGTCATAAAAAGGAGGGTTGCCTATGTCAAATCAATCTTTGGAAATGCTGGTTCAAAAAATGGAAGATCAAATGAAAGCAGTAAACCAAACGGTATTTGAATTGAAGCAAGAGGTTAATCGGTTGACATTAGAGAATAACCGGCTTCGGATGCAACAATATGACGCTGTCGAGCAGATGACCTTATCTCAAGTTTTGACGGGAGAAGATACTTATGAATCGCAAGATCAGATTCAAGAAAGCGATCCGCTGAGTCCATCAAGAGCTCCCTCGGGTCGTCAACGTCTTCAGACATTTTATGATGAAGGGGTTCATATTTGTCATCATTATTTTGGTAAGAAACGTGATTTGCGTGAGGAGTGTATTTTTTGCCAAGATATTCTAGATTCTTTAGGAGATCAGCAAAATGACAAGTAGTACTTTGATGCCTGCTTTATCCCCAGAACAAGCTGCTTTGGTTCGTGGGAATGAGCGGGTTGATTATATTTTAAGGGAACAGCGCTATATCATTCAAAACCCTGATTATTTTCCTTTTTCGATGGATGCTGTGCTTTTAGCTGATTTTGCTCCTTTGAATAAGAGGATTCATCGAATTATGGATTTTTGTAGTGGGGGCGGCATTATTCCCTTATTGATTTCGGCTAAGACTCAAGCGGAGATTAAGGCCATTGAGATTCAAGAACCCATCGCAGAAATGGCAAGACGATCAGTTCAATTAAACGGATTGGATGAACAAATTCAAATCATAACGGGAGATATTCGTCAATTAATGAAACCGATCAAGGAATTTGACCTGATCACCTGTAACCCGCCCTACTTTAAGTTGGATTCTTCTCACCGCCTTCATAAAAATAACTGTCATGCGATTGCCCGACATGAGATTCAGTTGACCTTAGAGGAATGGGTAGAAAAGGCAGCACTTCTTCTGAAGGATAAAGGGAAACTAGTGATCGTTTATCGTCCAAATCGAATGGATGATTTACTAGAAGCTTTGTTAGCGCATCACTTTGCTGTGAACCGCTTAAAATTTATTTATCCCAAGCCAGACCAACGAGCGAATGGGGTACTTGTTGAGGCGATTTATCGCGGTGGGCGCCAAGGGATAAAGGTAGAGCCACCGATCATAGTCCACCAACTAGATAACAGCTATAGCCCACAGATGGAGCGGATCTATTATGGATAGATTGAGAGAAGATGGTTTTTATTTTTATGTGCTTTACTGCAGTGATCAAACCCTTTATGGAGGGTACACGGTAAATTTAGCCCAACGCATTGCCTGCCATAATCAGGGTAAGGGTGCTAAGTATACTCGCCCTTCTACAAGGCGGCCTGTGCGCTTAATCTATTGTGAAAAATGGTCTAGCAAGTCTTTGGCTATGTCAGCAGAGTATCATTTTAAGCAATTGACGAGGCCGCAGAAAGAACGTTATTTAAAAGAACAAGGTCTGGCTAATTTAGGGGATTCGTCCTATGTGATGCGAGATTTCTCTCTAGAAAAAACTGATGACCAAGCGTAAATGAAAGGAGGAGTTGTATGCAGGTTCAAAAGAGTTTTCAGAATCAACATTCATGCCTTTATTTAGTGCCGACACCGATTGGGAATCTCAAGGATATGACCTACCGAGCGGTGGAAGTTCTTAAAGAGGTCGATTTGATTCTAGCTGAGGATACAAGGCACAGTCACTATTTGTTGTCCTACTATCAGATAGAAACGCCTGTCCAATCCTTTCATGAACATTCTAGTCAAGAAAAAGTCGCTGCCTATGTCGAACAAATTAAATCGGGTCAAACCTTGGCCTTGATTTCTGATGCTGGCATGCCTTTGATTAATGACCCCGGCCATCCCTTGGTACAAGCTTTATTAGAACAAGGGCTTCAGGTGATTGCGCTGCCAGGGGCTAATGCGGCCTTAACCGCTTTAGTGGCATCCGGTTTACCTGCTAATCAGTTCACTTATTATGGTTTTTTCCCACGCAAAAAGTCGGATCAACTTCAATTGTTGCAGGATCTTAGGGGAAAGAAGCAGAGTTTGATTTTTTATGAATCTCCCTATCGGCTTAAGACGACACTAAAAATAATGGCCAGTCAGTGGTCATCAGATACGGCGATTGTCATTGGACGGGAACTCACTAAGCAGTTTGAGGAATATTTAAGAGGGAGTCTTAGTGAAGTTCAAGCCTATGTTGCTGATCAGACCATTAAAGGTGAAATAGTCTTGATGGTCCACTTAGAAGAGGAGCGAATTTGCCAAGCGGAAGAACTTGGCTCAGAAGATTATAAAATGAAGGTTCAAGCATTAATGGTAGAAAAAGATTTATCTGCTAAAGCAGCTATTAAAGAAGTTGCAAACCAATATCAAGTGGATAAGCGAAGGGTTTATGCGGCCTATCATGAATTAGAATGAGGATGTAAAGGTGGAATGATTGTGAGTCAACGATGCGAATGGGTTCAAGGTAAACCGGCGTATTACATATCTTATCATGATCAAGTTTGGGGTAAGCCAGAGCATCGAGATCGCTATTTGTTCAAATATTTGCTAATGGAGACTTTTCATACAGGCTTATCCTGGCAGCTCGTTTTATCGAAAGAAGCTGAGTTTGAAAAGGCATTTGATGGTTTTGATTATCGGGTGATTGCCCACTATCAATCAGATAAAGTAGCGTCTTTATTAATGAATCGAGGGATTATTCGTCATCGAGGTAAGATTGAAGCTAGTATAAAAAATGCTCAGGCCTTCCTGCAAGTGCAAGCGGATTATGGTTCTTTTGATCACTTTATTTGGTCCTTTACACAAGGCCAAGTGGTCGAGCGTCAATCTGGAGAGGCGCTGGCAAAATGGTCTGACTTGAGTGATCAGGTAACCAAGGTTTTGAAGACGTATGGTTTTAAATATATCGGATCAGTCACTATTTATTCCTATCTTCAAGCAATTGGAGTGATCAATGACCATGACTTGAATTGTTCGTTTAGATAGCAAGAATGGGTATTTTAGAGGAGAAAATAGAAGGAGATAAAAAGGTGGAAAAGGAATCAATCTATGGGTTAACTCGTGAACAATTGGGAGCACAATTTTTAGAGTGGGGAGAAAAGAAATTTCGGGCCGATCAGGTCTGGCAATGGCTTTATCGCAAACGAGTTTCTTCCTTCCAAGAGATGACAAATTTATCAGATGCGCTTAGACAGCGGATGGAGGAACATTTTACTTTTAGCCCACTCAAAGAGGTAGTGGTGCAACGAGCTGAAGATAAAACAACGAAGTTTTTATTCCAGTTAGAAGATGATTCGATGATCGAAACCGTTTTGATGTACCATAATTATGGCCTATCTGTTTGTGTAACGACTCAATTAGGCTGTAATATCGGTTGTAAGTTTTGTGCGTCGGGTCTTTTACCCAAGCAAAGAGACTTAACAACGGGTGAGATTACCGCCCAAATTATGTATATCCAACGTTACTTAGATCAACGAGGAGAAGGCGAGAAGGTTAGTCATATTGTCGTTATGGGAATTGGAGAGCCTTTTGACAATTACGAGAATGTGATGCGGTTTATACGAATCGTAAATGATGATAAAGGTTTAGCGATTGGGGCACGTCATATGACGGTATCGACCTCCGGTTTGGCACCTAAAATTCGTGAGTTTGCACGAGAGGGTATTCAGGTGAACCTAGCTGTATCACTCCATGCATCGAATAATGATGTGCGGTCTTCCATGATGCGGATTAATCGTAAGTATCCTATGGAAGAACTTTTTGACGCCATTTATGAATATACGCGTTTGACTAATCGACGGGTCACTTTTGAACATATTATGATTGATGGAGTGAATGACAGTCCGGACAATGCTCAAGAATTGGCTGATCTTTTGCAACCGATGAGAAAGCTCGCCTATGTCAACTTGATTCCTTATAATCCTGTTCCTGAAAATCCCTACCGTCGATCTAAACCGGAAGCAATCACCCAATTTTTTGATATCTTGATGCAAAATAATATCAACTGTGTAGTTCGTAAAGAATTTGGGACAGAGATCGAAGCTGCTTGTGGTCAACTTCGAAGCCAATATGAGCGCAAACGACGTCAGCGGGTTAGTGGATAATATTGACTAGATATAGAAAATTTTAATTAATTAAAAACATCGCTTTTTGTATAGTGGAAACTCCTATGACAGAAACCGATGTTTGTTTTATGAACCTTATTAGATGGCTATCATTGATGAGGTGTTGTCTGGTTTAGATCAAACGTTTATTCAACTGTCGTCGATGTTCAGCATTTTCTTGGTGCAGAACATTCGGCCTGTTAAAATACAGAGTAATCCATCTATAAATAACAAACGGGTAAGTAGAGTTGTTTCAATACCTACTTACCCGTTTATTTTGTTATCTTTTTTTCAATTCGCCTAAGATTTCTTGTAGCAATTCAGTTTCGCTAGGGCCTTCAGGTTCAGGATCCGGTGAAACAATCTTCTTATGTTGAACTCTTTCTAAAGCTTTAAGCGTTAAATAAAGGAAAAGAGCAATTAAGATGAAGTCAATAATGGCTTGTAAAAACTGGCCATATTGTAATGTCGTATTTCCAATATTAAAAGCAAGTCCTGTCACATCTGCTTGTCCTGTGATGGCTACGATCAAAGGCATGAAAATATTATCGACTAAGGAGCCCACGATTTTGGTAAATGCTGATCCCATAATGATCCCAGTTGCCATAGTAATAATATTATCATTAGCGATAAACGCTTTAAATTCCTTCCACATACAAATACCTCCTATATTCAATATCTTAAATATAGGCTATTTTGTCTAAAGCTTCAAGTTATTTGCTCATTGATTGAGGATAGATATATTGCTCAATTGGGTATAGCGATGCATCAATTTCCCAGTTACCTTGGTCAAGCAATTGGACCCATTGGTTAGCTAAGTAGGGTCCGGAAGTTAGTCCGGAGGAACCCAAGCCAGAGATGGCCCAAACGTTGTTTAATTGAGGAACTGCACCAACTAATATATCATATGTCGAAGTATAGGCCCGGGTACCAACTCTTGTTGAATGAATCGATCGATTCTTGAGTGCTGGGACATAGTTATAAGCGTGTTGAAGCAGCTCGTTAAGAACTTTTGCATCCGGTTTTAAATCAAATCCCTGATTGTCCTCGTGAGAAGCACCGATGACGATTTCTCCATTATTAAAAGGGATAATATCTACTTCACCCGGTGGCATGATGACAGGCCAATGTTTATTCGTCCAGTCGCTATCATAAAAGCTTAAAAGCTGCCCCTTTTGTGGACGGATGTCACAGGCTAAACCAAAGGGTTTTAAGAGTTCTGGTAACCATGGTCCGACAGCTAGGAGTATTTGATCATAGGACTCTGTATAGTCATGGCTTTCAATTAAGTATTTTCCTTGAGGAGATCTTTGAAAGCTGGCTTTATCGAGAATCACCTGTTTGCCACGATCTTTGACTGCTTGCTGGAGGGTTTGAATGAGGGCGAGACCATCAATGCGAGCGCCCCCTTGAATCCAGCTAGCGGGTAGATTAGATTCATAGAGAGGAAATGCTTTTTTGATTTTTTGGCTAGTTAGTGATTTAACAAATCCGATAGATGGAGATTCTGGACGTTTCTTAGCGGCTTGATCTAGGTCGAATTGAAGGTCTTTATCTTTTTTTCGTGGAAGAAGGGCAGTATCTTCTTGGAAAATACCATCGGTTTTATAACCGTCTTGGGAAAGATCTTCCATAAACTGGCGGTAAAATTCGGCTCCTTTTGATACAAGAAAGTACCAAGCTTTATTGCGTCTTTTTGAAAACCAGGGGCAAATAATGCCGGCCGAAGCACGAGTCGCTTGACCGACTCCATGATCGTACAGGGTTACGTCATAGTTTTTACGGCTAAGGTAGTAGGCAGCGGTGGAACCGACGATGCCACCACCAATAATGGCTATTTTTTGATCTTTCATAAATAGACCTCTTTCTAATTGGATTTTAGGACCTGTTTAATGCTATTCTAGACTAATGAGGACTAAAAGCAAAGAGGGGGAATAAGGATGAACTCAACGATTCACACCTTATTAAATCATCGTAGTATTCGTTTTTTTAAGGATCAAGCTATTCCAATGGAAGATTTAACGACTATGCTTGAAGCCATGAACCGTACAGCTACTTCAACGGGCATGCAAATGGCGTCATGGATTAGGGTAACAGATCCTAAGTTAAAGGCAGAGTTGGCTCAAGTAGCCTGTCAGCCTTATCTGGCAAAGACACCAGAATTATTTATTTTTATTGTAGACCTTTATAGAAATAGTCAAATTGCCAAATCCAAGGGTTATCAGGGATCCAAATTTCGATCAATGGATAACTTTTTTCAAGGCCTAGCAGATGCCTACTTACAAGCACAAAGCCTAACTTTGGCAGCGGAAGCCTCCGGTTTAGGAGCGGTCTTTTTTGGCTCTATTTTGAATGATCCGACTAGGGTTATTCAATTGCTGAAGTTACCTGAGTTAACTTTTCCGATTCTAGGCTTGGGTATGGGGTATCCGGATGATCAACCTGAGAAAAAACCGCGTATTCCGGTTAATATGAAGTTGGGTGAAAATAGTTATCCTTATTTGGCCAATTATGACCAGACTTTTCAAGCCTACGATGAGGCTATGAGCCATTACTATGATACCCGAAACAAGGATCAACGATCGGACACCTTTACTAATCAAGTCATTAGCAAATTGGCACAGGGAAAAAAGAAACGTGCCCAATTGATGCGAGTTGTTCAAAGTCAAGGGTTTGATGTATGGTTAGAAGATGAAACAGAGTATGGGGATTAATCTTTGTTGATTAAACATCGATAAATAATGTGCTAAAATAGAACCGTTAAGAAAGGTGGTTTCTTCGAATGGGAGAATTTCAATTGAATAAAAATTTAGCCAAGGCAAGCCAAAGTCCGATACGCGCTTTTGATGATCAAATTTCAAATATTCCTGATTTGATCCGGTTGACGATTGGGGAGCCTGATTTTGATACACCAGATTTTATAAAAGAAGCAGCCATCCAGGCGATTCAAGCAACAGATAATGGTTATAGCCATTCAAGAGGTCTTATTGCTTTAAGAAAGGCTATTCAAGCCTTTTTAAAACGCCATTTTGGCTTGGATTATTCAATTGATCAAGAAATTATCGTTACAAATGGGGCGACCGAAGGGATATTTGCTTGCTTAATGGCGTGTTTAAATCCAGGTGATCAGGTGTTGGTTCCTTCTCCATATTATGGGGCCTATAAAACTCAAATTAGTGTTGTTGGGGGAGAGTTGATTCCGATTGATTTATCGAAACAGTCTATGAAATTAACGCCAGGACTTCTGGAATCAGCGGTTAAAGCGCATCCTAAAGCACGGTTGTTAATTTTTAATCACCCTGTTAACCCGACGGGTCAAGCATACAGTGCTCAGGAAGTGCAAGCCTTGGCACAAGTTATTAAGACGCATCAACTACTTGTCATTGCGGATGAGATTTATTCCTTTTTGAATTTTGACCAAGACCCTGTCTCCTTGGCTCAGTTCATTCCAAATCAGACTCTACTAGTAAATGGGGCTTCTAAATCTCACGCTATGACCGGGTGGCGCATGGGCTTCGTGTGTGGCCCTCAAGCCTTAATACAGGAAGTCTTTAAAGTGCATCAAGCGTGTGTAACAGCAGCTTCGACACAATCTCAGTACGCGGCTTTGGCAGCCTATACTCAAGGAGATCAAGTGATTGCCTCGATGCGCCAATCTTATCAAACGCGTCGGGATTATTTAGTTGCTGCTTTGACTGAGGTGGGATATGAAGTGTCTTCTCCTAGAGGAGCCTTCTACCTCTTTATTAAAGTGCCAGCAAGCTATCAAGCCGATGATTATCAGTTTTGTTTAGACCTTGCTCACCAAGCTGGCGTGGGCTTGATTCCAGGCAGTTGCTTTGGTCAAGCTGGTAAAGGTTATTGTCGCTTATCTTATGCTGCTAGCATGGACTTGTTGCAACAAGCTGTTCAGCGGATGACAGCATTTAAGAAGGCCGAGTAAAGTGAGAATATTTCTTAATTTATTAAAAAAGCATTGACATTTGATAAATAGTTGGTAGAATAAGGTCAATAGTTTAAGAAACACGTTGAAGTGGAAAGTAAATTGTTCGTGGATTGATAGAGAGCTTACGGTTGGTGGAAGTAAGTAGTCTAACCCAATTGAAAATGGCCACTGAGTGGCTAGTCTGAATGCATAGCAATAAGACTAGACGGCAGCACCCGTTAGATAGGCAGCAGTATAACAAGACGGTAAGTCTTGCGTACTGGCTGAGGTAGCTTCAGTGATGGATCTACAAAATAAGGTGGTAACACGAATTCTTCTCGTCCTTTGTTGAGGACGAGATTTTTTTATGGAGAAGGGAGTTATGAGAATGATCGAATTAAAGGATTTAACGGTTCATTTTCAAGTGGATGATCGGGAAATAACCGCAGTGAGTGATGTGAATTTGAAAGTTGAGGCAGGAGAAATTTATGGTATCGTGGGGTACTCGGGAGCTGGTAAGTCTACTCTGGTTCGAACGATTAACCTATTGCAAAGACCTAGCCAGGGACAGGTGTTGGTCAAAGGACAAGATATGCTAGCTTTATCTGCTGGTAAGTTACGTCAGGCACGTAAGAAAATAGGTATGATTTTTCAACATTTTAATTTAATGGAATCAAGAACGATTGCAGATAATGTTGCTTTTCCTTTGAAAGGATCTAAATTGACTCAAAGTCAAAAGCAAGAAAAGGTCCAGGACTTATTAACCTTAGTAGGCTTAGCGGATAAAGCGGCCGCTTATCCTAACCAATTGTCAGGCGGACAAAAACAACGGGTAGCGATCGCAAGAGCTTTGGCTAATGATCCAGATATTTTATTATGTGATGAAGCAACGTCTGCCTTGGATCCTAAAACGACTCAATCGATTCTAGACTTATTACGGCAGTTAAATCAAAAATTAAATTTGACAATTGTGATTATTACGCACGAGATGGCAGTTGTAAAAGATTTATGCCACCGAGTGGCGGTGATGGAAAATGGGAAAATTTTAGAGCAGGGATCGATCGTTGATATTTTTACCAATCCACGTAAAGCGTTGACCAAGGAATTTATAGATACGGCTACCCATTTTGATCGTGAGGTAAAGGTTGTTTTAGATAAAATTCAAGCAAGTTCACAGAATTTACCAACGATTGCACGCTTATCTTATGTTGGATCGGGAACGAATCAACCGATTATTACCCATTTAGCCAAAGAATATGGCTTAGATGTCAATATTTTATATGGGAACGTTGAAGTACTTCAAGGGGTCTCCGTTGGGAATCTATTGGTGACCTTTGATGCCTCAGACCAACAACTCGAAAAAGCCTTAGCTTATCTCAAGGAAAGACAGGTTCAAGTTGAGTTAATTCAATCGAATAAGGAGGAATATCATGGATAATTTAAGAATCGAACTGTTTGATTCCATTCAAGAGCAATTTCCAAATTTTTCTAATTGGATGGCAGAGCATTTACCTTATGCTTGGCCTTTACTAGATGAGTTTGTGAAGGGCTTTATTGAGACGGTCTATATGCTTGGCTTAACGATTATTTTTGCAGGGTTACTAGGTTTAATTATTGGGGTTATAATTACTGTTACGGGGCCTAAGGGGATTTTACCTAACCGTACGATTTATAAGATCTTGGACTCGTTTATCAATATTTTCCGGTCGATTCCCTTTATCATTCTATTGGCTTTACTGGTAGGAGTTACTCGTTGGATTGTTGGTACATCAATCGGTCCGTCTGCCGCAGCTGTTCCAATTATCGCAGGTACGATTCCTTTTTTTGCTAGACAAGTTGAAATTGCCTTGCTGGAAGTAGATCCCGGTGTGATTGAAGCTGCTTTAGCGATGGGATCAACCCCTTGGGATATTATTACTCGAGTATATTTGAGGGAAGGGCTTCCAAGCCTGTTGAGGGTCTCAGCATCTACGATTATTAGTGTGATAGGACTGACAGCGATGGCTGGGGCTGTTGGTGGCGGGGGATTAGGCACTGTCGCGATTGCTAGAGGTTACCAGCGTTCAAGGATGGATGTTATTTTAGTGGCAACTGTCTTAATCTTAGTGATCGTGTTTATTAGTCAAGTGATCTTCAATGGATTGATCCGTTTATGCGATCATCGCGACTAAACAAGGGATAAGCTTTAGTGAACTGTCCAAAAGATTTCGATAACAGATATTCTGTCGTATAGAAACTACAAAGATAGATTAAATTATAAAGGAGAAATTGATTATGAAAAAATTGTTTAAAACCATTGCATCTGTATTTTTAATTGCTTCATTATTGACGGGGACAATTCACGCTCAAGATAAGTCTTTTGAGGGTGAAAGTGTGAAGGTGGGAGTTGCTTCGGAATATGAAGAGGATGTTTGGAAGGTTGTCCAAGATAAAGCAAAATCAGAGGGGATTGATCTGGAGATTGTTCTCTTTAATGATTATGTTCAACCTAATATTTCCTTAGCAGATGGATCAATTGATCTCAATGCTTTTCAACATGTGGCTTATCTAAATGACTGGAACGAATCAAATAAAGAAGATTTACAGGCGATCGGCTTCTCTTATGTGGCACCTTTAAAGTTGTATTCTGAAAAAATAAAGTCCTTAGATGAGCTTAAAGAAGGGGATACAGTCGCTATTCCTAGCGACGTGACTAATGGTGGTCGCGCTTTGCTAGCTTTGCAACAAGCGGGAGTAATTGAAGTTGATAAATCCAAGGGTGTTTTACCGACGGTTGCGGATATCATAAAAAACGATAAAAATATCAAGTTTCAAGAATTAGATGCTTCTCAATTAGCTAATGCCTTGCCAGATGTGGCAGCAGCAGCCATTAATAATAATTTTGCGACGGATGCAGGATTGTCTGACGATCAAGCAATTTATAATGATGCCGAAGATATCTCAAGTTTACCGATTGATTATAAGAATGTAATCGTTGCTCGTGCAGACCAAAAAGAAAATTCACTTTATTTACATATTGTGGAGCTATATCATAGTCAAGAGGTGACGGATAAATTGAGCGAAGTGTCTAAAGGCTCAGACGTCCCCGCTTGGTCAGAAAAAGATGACTTACCTTTAAATATTGCTTCTGAATTTGAAAAAGAATAAAATTAGGGTTAATCGCTCGAACGTTCGTTTTGATATAAGAATGTATAAAATCAGCTGGGTTAAGTATCCAGCTGATTTTTAGCTAATCCTTTAAGGATAATCGATCGGGATGAGTATATCCAACTTTTTATCTATGTTATAATTGGATCAATCAATGTATTTTAAAGGAAGGAATGGTCATGATGAAGCGAGTCGCTAATCTTATTCAGTGTGGGTTACTGTCTGTATTACTAGTTTATGGATTGATTGTGAATTGGGGCATCCCTAAAATTTATACTTTTTTATCAGTAGTTGTTCTTGGGGTTGTATTAGGGTTATTATTCTTAATTTATGGTATCGAAGAGTGGGAATACCGTCGTCGATTTGGGGTTCATATAGGACTTTCTGCTTTAGCCATTTTATTGGTCGCTTTGTTTAATCAATGGATCGTGATTGATTGGACACGAGTTTTTATGGTGATTTTGATTTTAGCTGGCTTGGCACTATTAGGATATCTGGCTTATTATTACTATAAAAATCAAGACCAATCGCCAAAGACATCAAATATCAGCGAGGTTGAAGCTGGGGGTTATCAATCGCCAGTTCCTGGGCAAGTAACTTATACTGATGAGTTAGAAGGAAGCGACAGGACGAATGAAGAAGTAGCTACAGATCTCGATGATTCTTCATTAAAAAATGTAGAGCATGCTGGAGAATCGAAAGCCTTTGATTGGAATGTTTTGAAATTCTGGAACAGAAAAGAAGCCAAAAAGGCAGAGGAAGAATCTCAGAGCCAAGACATTCAAGCTCATGAAGACGAGCTTGACGAAGTTATGGATGATTCCCAGGAGCCCGATCGTCAAGATGATCAAGTAGAAGATCATCGCCTTGAAGGTGATATCTCAGATCTAGACCAGGATAAAGACTATATCTATCAAACTGAAGAAAAAAGTTCAGCCCATGTATTGGCTTATGATGATAAAGAAGCTAATGAGGAAGAAGCGTCGTCTTTGAAAGATTAGCTTGTAGGAAAGGAGCATTTTCTTGATAGTTGATATTCATAGTCATTTACTGCCAGGAGTTGACGATGGGGCACAGACATTGGAAGATTCAATTGGACTTGCTAAAGAGGCGGTTAAACAAGGGGTGAGTCATCAGATTTTAACCCCCCACCATCGAAACGGCCGTTATAATAATTATGCCAAGAATGTCAGAGCAGCGACACAAGCTTTGCAATCCATCTATGATCAAGAAGGAATTCCTCTGACCTTGCATGCCAGTCAAGAGATTCGGATTACCTCACACTTGCTTGATGACCTCTATGCGGAGCATTTATTATCTTTAGATGATCAGGGGAATTACTATTTGTGTGAATTTCCAACGCAGCAAGCGAGTCAAGAAGAGATTGCCATTCTCGAGAACCTTTTGGATATGGGTCTGACTCCGGTGATTGCACATCCTGAGCGTAATCTTGCTTTTCAAGCTGATTTTTCTTTATTAGCTGATTTGATCAATCAAGGGTGTCTGAGCCAAGTGACGACTTCTTGTATTGCAGGAGTATACGGTAAGGAATTGTATCAATATGCCTATGATATGATCGATCAAGGGCTGGTGCATGTCTTAGCATCTGACGCTCATCATTTAGACTGGCGTTCTTTTCATTATCAAAAGGCCTTCGCTCAGTTAGAGAAAGACTTTGGTCGGGAGAAAGTCGTACAATTCCAGCAAAATGCTAAGGCTATTTTAAATGGAGATGTGGTTCAAAGGGATTCCGTTCATATAAAGAAAGGTAAAAATTTTTTTAAACGATTTACAAAATGGTTTTAAGGAAATTAATTTTAAGCATTGCACTTTAGCCCGAGTTCGTGGATAATAGGGCTAGAGTGCTTTTTAATATTTTTAATTATTATTTATGGAGGAATTATGGAAGAGGAAATTTCGTTATTAGACTTATGGAAATTGTTTTTAAAACATTTTAAGACCATCTTTTTTATGACTTTATTGGGGATTATCGTCTCTGTAGTAGTGACAAAAGTATTTATAACCCCTCAATATAAGTCAAAGGCAGAATTGATTGTCAATCAGGAGTCTAATTCCAGTCAGACCATTCAATATAATGATTTACAGACTTCAATTAATTTGATTAATACTTACAAGGATATCATTCAATCGGAATCTCTGTTAACAGAGGTTAGTCAAAAAATGGGTGGACAAGTGACGGCTGAACAATTATCTGATTCTATTGATGTTGAGCAATCACAAAATTCTCAAGCTTTTGAGGTGTCTGCTACTTTGCCCGATCCAAAGCTGGCTCAAGAAGTGGTTGATAATGTGGTGACTTCTTTTCAAGAGACCTTGAAAGGAATATACGGAGATAAAATTTCAAATATATATTTACTATCGTCTGCTAACTATAATCCGGTGGCCGTTTCTCCTCGCACGATTTTATCTGCTTTAATTGGAATGGTGCTTGGTGGTGCCCTTTCCCTTTTAGTGGTTATTGTCCAAGAATTATCGGATACGACTGTTAAAAATGAGGATTTCCTCAATGGGTTAGGCATGATCAAGTTAGGAGAAGTTTATAGTATTAGTAAGGAAGACCGTAAAAAAGCCCGAAAACATGGCCAAAAGAAAGTAAATAGAAGGAGGGGCTAATTATGTTTGGTAATTTATTAAAGAAACGAACAGCAAAGGCGGAAAAATTTTTAAAAGAACAACCTTTAGGGGCCCCTTTAGTAGTACAAGCAGATCCGATGTCGCTTTATGCTGAACAATTTAGAACCTTGCGGACAAATATAGATTTTTCGCAAGTTGATCAGAACCTTAAGTCTCTTATGGTCACTTCGGCTATTCCAGCTGAAGGTAAAACGTTGATATCTTCAAATTTAGCGGTAATTCAAGCGTCAACGGAAAAGTCTGTTCTCTTAGTGGATGCGGATTTTCGTAAGCCAACGCTCCATCGGACATTTAGGATCTCGAATGAAAAGGGTCTAACTTCTCTCTTGGTCTCTCAAGATCCTGAAGCTGGCTTGGAAATTCGGTGTGATCAGGAGACTGGAGTTTATCTCTTACCTTCAGGACCGATCCCACCAAACCCAGCCGAACTTCTATCATCAGCTCGAATGAATATGGTGATGAAGATGCTATCCAAACAATTTGATTTGGTGATATATGATGTTCCACCTGTTAATTCGGTCACGGATGCTCAGATAATGGCCGGTAAAGTCGATGGTGCTATCTTAGTTGTCCGTTCAGGTTATGTTCGAAAGGAAGAAGTCAAAGCGGCAACTGAGGCGCTAAAAAATGTCGATGCTAATGTATTGGGCTATGTCCTTAATGATGTTGACCGTAAGGAAAAAGGTGGCTATTATTCTTATTCCTACTATCGCCACGAAGAATAGAGATATAAAGACCCCCTCCCATGATGTGAACCCCAAAAGTTGGAGTTTTAATTAAGCAGCTAATTGAGCGGTATGTTTTCGGTATTCAACTGGAGACATACCGTTCAATTTTTCTTTTATTCGCTGGTTATTATATTGGTTAATATATTCATTTATTTTTTGTTCTAATTGATCATAACTCATTAAAGGTTCACCATAATACATTTCTTGTTTTAAAATCCCAAAGAAGTTTTCCATCGGTGAGTTATCGAGACAATTTCCTTTTCGAGACATACTTTGAAAGATTTTATTTTCTTTCAAATAGTTGACCCACTGTCTGTGTTGATACTGCCAACCTTGATCGCTATGAATGGTGGTTCGATATACAGCGTCTCTTTCAATCATACGTATCGTTTCCTTTAAAGGTTTTATCACAAAATCTATGGTCGGGTGAGCGCTGATATTCCAAGCGATAATCTCTGAATTAAACAAATCCATCATCGGGCTTAAATAAAGTTTCTTCCCATCGATTGTATTAAATTCTGTCACATCGGTGACAATTTTTTGGAGTGGATATTTCGCTTTAAAACGACGATTTAAACGATTCGGTGCGGTCTTGCCAACCTTACCTTTATAAGAATTATACCTACGTGATTTTCTCCAGAACTTCGTGCATTTTAAGCCTAATTTTTTCATTAATCGCTGAACTTTCTTATGATTAATTTTTTCATCCAAACGCTTCTTTAATTCAGCAGTAATGCGTCGATAACCATAAGTTTCCTTTGAATCTTTAAAAATAGATAGAATTTCTTTTTCTAAAGCTTCATCTGGATTCGACTGATCTAACCGATTTTTGTGATAATGATAGCTACTTTCTGGTAACTCCAGAACAGTTAAGATGTCCTTTAGCTGAAATCCCTTTTCAAAAATTTCTATAGCGAATTGGGTCTGTTGGGATCTCGATGGTCTTTCAGACCCAATTCCTTTAGCTTTTTTAGGTATAAGTTTTCTATTTTTAAATAGGTTACTTCCTGACGTAAAAGTTCGAGTTCCTCTTTTTCGCTAAGATTCATTCTTTGTGATTTTTTACTTAGTTTTGGCTTCTTATGCATGTCAGAAGGCCTCCCGATTGGATTATTTAACTGATTAGCCCCTCCTTCAAGATAAGCCCGCCGCCAGTTTGCGATAAGAGATGGATTGTTTAAACCAAATTTTTTGGCGGTTTCTCTGTAGGAAGCCCCAGTTTCTTGCTTATAGTGTAATACATTAAGTTTAAATTCTAAAGGATACTTTGTTTTTCCTTCGCGAGATTTCAAGCTATTCTTCCCACAATCCTTATAGTTATTAACCCATTGTCTAACCAGACTTTCAGTAGAAATATTATATTTATTCGCTAATGTTCTATAACCTAGTTTTCCTTCAAAATATTCTTCAACAACACGCATTTTAAATTTGTAACTATATCTTTTAGACATAAAATGACCCCCATAAAGTTAGTTTTTAACTCTAACTTTTGGGGGTCACCTCACCATAAATTTTGTGGAGGGGGTTCTTTTTGTAATCAGTTTTATTCCTTTAAAAGAAAGTTGTTTGCCGCACTTAGAATTGTTTGGTCGTTAGCGTAAGTTAAGCGGTTGAAGGCAGAGTCATAATTGAGCCAGTCATAAGCTAATACCTCACTTTGTTGTGTTTGTACGTTTGGGTCATGTGCTTGAGCGATAAAATATACCACTTCTTTGCTTACTCCCTCTTTAGGAGAGTATTGACAGGTTTTTCGAAATTGCGTGTTGAGTTCAACTTCTAGTTGGGTTTCTTCAAAGATTTCTCTTAAGGCAGTTTCTTCCTCGGTCTCATTGTTTTCTACATGGCCTTTTGGGAAAGCCCAGTGCCCACCGTTTTTATGCTGGATCAATAAAAAATAGATTTGCTGATTTTTAAGTTGATAACAAATGGCACCGCATGATTTTTCTTTTTTCATAATTTATCTCCTAGAATAAGCGTTCTTGAATGTGATAGGTAACATCTTCGTGTTCGTTCAGATAGGCTAGCAGAATCATCTGTTGATTGGCATTGCGTTCTTCAGGAGCAATTTTTTGAATTTGGCTAAGTAATTCTTTGGGAAAAAAGATTCGATGGTCGCCACGAACCTGACTTGCTAACGAACGAACTAAGCTGGAAACTTCTGATAGTTCGATGACTTGCTGGGTTTTTGTGATTAATTCAATCTGATTTTTTCGGCTTTCGTGACCAGGTCGATAGTAGTCATAGGGGAGGTCAAAGCAAGAGTCTTCGAAGAGGTAATAGTCTGGATCAAAGTCAAAATGCATGAGCTCAGTATAGACTGCTGTTTTTAATTGTTCGCGTTCGGCTTGACTGGTAATAATTGATTTAAAGGGCTGCCGGTTTAAAAATCTTTGGGCTAGGTCAGATAAAATGGGGTCTTTTTCTCGGGCCCACAGGTGAAAATAGGCACTTACAACATGGTCGTCCAATTGAAGATAGTCTCTAACTTGCCAATTGCCGGTTAGAAAGGGCTCGAGTAGTTCAATGGCGGATTCGAGTTTGTTTGTGCCGGGAAGATTGAAGTAGATATCCTTGGCCCTTGCAAAGAGAGCCTTTAAAACTTGCTCCATACCCCGTGAGACAGGATGAAAATAGACTTGCATGTACATCTGGTAACGGCTGATAAAGAAATCTTCAACGGCATGCATTCCTGAGAAATCAAAAGCGATTTGATCTTGGTAAGGCCGGATGACGCGTGAAATTCGGGTTAGGTCAAAAGCTCCGTACGAAACTCCCGTATAAAAAGCATCCCTTAGTAAATAATCCATTCGATCTGCATCGAGTTGACTGGAAATCAGTTGGACGACCTGTTGGTTGGGGTAAGTCTTATTAATAACAGAGGCAACCTTATGAGGAAAGTCGGTACCGAGTTGACTAAGGATTTGATTGATTTGAGTTTCGGGCGAGGTGATGATAGCCTGGGTGAGTTCTTCATGGTTGGTTCCAAAAATTCCTTCAAAAGTATGAGAGAAGGGACCGTGTCCGATATCGTGTAACAAGGCTGCACAAATAGCGACCATTCTTTCTTGACTTTGCCATAAGCCATCATTATTTTCTTTTGATTGATAGTTTCGGTCAAATTGACTGATTATTCGACGGGTGACCTCATAGACTCCCAAGGAATGGTTGAAGCGAGAATGTTCAGCTCCATGAAAAGTATAAGAAGAGGTACCTAGTTGTTTGATACGACGTAAGCGTTGGAATTCTTGGGTATCAATGAGTTGAAGGATAATTTTGTCACGAATATGGACATAGTCATGAACTGGATCACGAAAAACTTTCTCACGCGGTAATTTTTGTGCTTGAATTGCTTGGTCAAATGGGGACATCCGCTCACTCCTTAAAGGTAATCAAAATTGGTTAAGCTTGAATTTGTTGGCTGCGTTGGAAGGCTTTATCGAATAAAGGTAAGTAAAGCTTGTGAAGTTGTTCGTCTCCATAGTTACCGAATTGAACCGTATTATAGGCGTTAAATACTTGTAAGAGTCGATTTTGATAATCGGCGACCGTCATTTCTTGACCGATCAAGTCACTTAGGGTGGTCATTGATTGGGGATTAACTTGTGGAAAGCGATCATCAGCATGACTAATTTTATAGAAATCTCTCATTAGCTCACCGCGTTGAATTTGGTCGCCTTGCACGCCAATATAAGCCGCAGTCGTGACGCCATCTTTAAAACGTCGTTGGGCAATGCCACCTACTTTTTTATTCTGGATTACAATATCATAACTTCCCGGACAATAGGAGTCGACGATTTCATAGGCTTCAACTTTTAATGAATTATCTAAGCTAGCTTGTACTAAGTCGATAATTAATTGATAAGCTTCTTCGATGGCGAGCTTAACAGAACGATTATCTGTCGCCAGTGCGAAGTTTAAAATTCCGGTATCTTCGACAACTCCCAGACCACCATGAGATCGGAGGGAGACGACATATCCTTGTTCTTTAAGAAACTCTACCCCTTTGCTGAATTGGGCGAGGGTTTTGTCTTTAGCACCTAGGTATACGGTATCCACATTAAGAGGGTAAAAATGCAAAATGCTATAGGGCTTTTGATCTTCTTTTCTTTGATCATTGATCACTTGCAGGTACCTTAAAAAAGTATCTTGATAGGCTAAGGCCACATCCCGCTGATCTTTATCCGGGTTGTTTTTCTCATCGAAAACAAGAATTTGATGTTGATTAATAAAGTCTTGATAGTCAATTTGAGGCATAGTTCGACTCCTTTTGTTCTTTTTTAGCACTTTGATTATACCAAAAAATGCGTTATAATGGGGTGAAGTCAAGTAAAATTGTCTCATGATGCACCAGTAGCTCAACGGGATAGAGCTCTCGCCTCCTAAGCGAAAAATGATGGTTCGAGTCCGTCCTGGTGTATTTTCTTTGAAATAAGTGAGGAGGGTCTATGGAGGTCAGTCAAAAAACGATTCACGTCCAACAATCAATAAAAAATCAAGAGGGTCAAATCCAAGACACTTTGAATCAGATCGCTCAGGCGGAAATTATCCATTTAAAGACATTTAGTCGATTGTGTTATCAAGATGTATCCGATGAACAAGTCATTCTTAAATGGTTAAAAAATGATTCAAATGATTGGTTATTAGAGATCCGGAAAAATCAAGGGATTTTTACTTTTTGCGAGACCTATCCCACACAGGTTAACTATCAAACACAGATGGGGCCGATTGCTTTTAAAATCCAAACAAAACAATTGATGATTGTTCAGGAACAAGATCGGTTTCAGATAGAATTGGAATATGATTTAAGTCAAGCGGAAGAAGTTTTTGGCTCTTATCATTTTCAATTGAAATTCAACGATTAAAAAGTTAAGATAATGAAGTATATAAGGGGGATAATGATGGAATTAAAAGAATTTGAAGGTCAAGTTAAATCTGAGCTGTCCTTAATTGAAGTTGCACATGCCATCTTAGAAGAAAGTGGAGAAATCATTGATTTTACAGAGCTTCTTTTGCAGATTCAAGATTATTTAGATTTGTCGGATGGGCTTGTAGAGGCGAAAATGACACGTTTTTATACTGACTTAAATATCGACGGGCGCTTTATCTCATTAGGAGATAACCGCTGGGGTCTGAGAGCTTGGTATGCGGTCGATGAGATTGATGAAGAAATTATTACCTCATCTGAAGAAGAAGAGAACTCACAACGGAAACGTCGTAAAAAACGGAAACATAACGCGTTTGCGGATAATGAAGATAATGCGATTGACTATAATGATGATGATCCAGAAGACGGTGATAATGCTTATGACTATGATGACGAAGAAGATAAGGACCTCGAAGATGAAGATGATGCAATGGAAGTCTTAGTCGCCGATGTCGAGGAAGATGATGAAGATGAAGAATTAAACGAATATGCGAGCGATTTATCTGAGTTAGGTGAAGATGAGATTGACTTGGATGAAAAGGAAAGTTTTGAGGATGAAGACGAAGACGACTTCGAAGATGAAGATGACGAGGAAGAATAGAATATTCTTTCAAGGATTATGTATAGAGGCTGTAGCATAAGCTCACAGCCTCCTCTTTTTTGTAGATTCAAGGGTCGAATGTCGATCGGGATTATGATAAAATACGCCTATAAGTAGCTTTCGAGTAGGAGGTCAGATTATGGATCAATCAGTACAAGCAATAGGTAGCTTTTTACTCAATCATCGGTACTTTCCCGCTTTTGAAGAATGGATCATTAAGGAAAAAGTAGAAGTTACTGATCGTTTGTTGGATCTTCTACATTTACGGGAGGCCTATTTGATAGGGGATTTGGACCGTATCAAAAAGAGGGCTGTGGATTTAGGTTTTTCATTCTTAGTGGCACCTAGCTTTTTACAACAGCGCGTTTATCGGTGCGTTCAAGCCATGGAATTGAAATTAAGATCTGGGGCTTATGATGATTATTTAAGGCAATTGACCCCTTTATTGGTGGATATATTTCGCTTATTAGTCCAAGAACATATTCTAGCTGATTTGGATCGATACCTAATTGAAGTCTTTAAAGAGACTGTGGAAGGGCGTTCGATCTATCGTGGAATTCGGTGGAATCAAGATCAGATTGAGTCGCATCCCAATTTAGTTCAAGCTACGTTTAATAAATACTATGGTGAATATTTTAATTATGACCATTACCTATCTTCTAGTCATTTAATGAAGATTATTGAAGCTAATAGTCAAGATCGGCATATTGTCGATTTAGCCAAAGCAATGCGACAAATCGAAAAATATACACGGAATATTGTGGCCCATGAGCTTATCCATGTCGATGATGCATGGTTGCTTCACCGTATTGGCAAAAACAGCTCTGAGATCCATCATGATGTAATTAGCCTAGCTAATAAAGCTGGTTTAAAGGATATGAAGCAATGGCAAGGTCTTAAATTGATTGAAAAAGCAATTCGACAAGAATATCAGCTTGGGTTTAATAAATAAGCAGAGTATCTGCGATAATTTTTTAGGAGTGAATAGTTTGAAAAAATTAGTAATACGTGGTGGCCGTCCTTTAACTGGTGAAATCAATGTGAATGGTGCCAAAAATTCAATTGTGGCTTTAATGCCAGCAGCAATACTAGCGGACTCAGAAGTTGTTCTCGAAGGGGTGCCAGATATTCAAGATGTGCATTCACTGATCGATATACTAAATGATTTTAAGGTTAAGACTTCCTTTGAAAATAATGTGTTAAAAATTGATCCAACACAAATGCAATCAATTCCTATGCCGACTGGAAAAATTCAAAGTTTACGGGCATCCTACTATTTTATGGGAGCGACTCTTTCAAAATTTGGAGAAGGGGTAATTGGACTTCCTGGAGGATGTTTTTTAGGGCCAAGACCAATTGATCAGCATATCAAGGCTTTTCGCTCGTTAGGTGCTCAGGTAGAAGATGAATATGGTGTGATTACCTTGACAACGGGGTCAGAAGGTTTACAAGGAACGCGAATCTATATGGACGTAGTTTCGGTGGGGGCAACGATTAACACTATTTTAGCGGCTGTGAAGGCCAAGGGAAAAACAGTGATTGAAAATGCAGCCAAAGAACCTGAAATTATTGATCTAGTGACTTTATTAAATAAGATGGGAGCCAAGATTCGAGGAGCTGGGACCTCGGTTATTCGAATTGAAGGTGTGGATCATCTGACAGGCACTTCACATACGATTATCCCAGATCGGATTGAAGCTGGTACCTACCTTGCAATGGCAGTTGCGATTGGTCAAGAAGTTCGAATTAATAATGTTATTTTTGAACATATTGAAAGTTTTATTGCTAAGTTGGACGAGATGGGTGCTCGCATGGAGATCAGTGAAGATTCTATTTTGGTGCATCATTCTGATGATTTAAAGATGGTTTCTCTGAAAACTCAACCTTATCCTGGTTTCGCGACAGACTTACAACAACCTTTAACCCCTGTATTAACGAAGGCAATTGGAAAGGGGACAATTACAGATACGATTTATCCACAACGTATCAAACATATTCCAGAACTGAATCGAATGGGAGCCAATATCAAGGTCGATGGTGATATTATTCGCGTTGAAGGTCCTACTCAATTAACAGGGGCTCAGGTAAAGGCCAGTGATTTACGTGCGGGAGCCTGTTTATTTATAGCGGGATTGATGGCTCAGGGTGAGACAGTTATTACTGGCGTTGATAATATTTTACGTGGCTATTCTAATATTATTGAAAAACTTCAAGCCATTGGAGCGGATATCCAAATGATTGATGATGATCAAGTGGAAGATTAGCAAGGGATCAATGAATGCGTATGAATGATTTTTCGTTAGAAACCTTATTAAAGCAAGAAGTAAAACAGCTTTATGCGTATGCTCGGGAACTCGGTGTTCCCGATTTTTCGAATTTATCCAAAAAGGAATTAGCTTTAGCAGTAATGCGGCATCAAGAAGAAAAGCAAGGATTTTTTAAAGTTGAAGGAATCCTAGATTTATCCAGAGATCAAAATTCCTTATCGTTTATTCGGCCCATTAATTTTTCACCTTCTAGTGAGGATATTTACATTTCGGATTCACAAATACGTCGCTTTTCCTTACGAAATGGCGATCGAATTTCGGGTCCAGCTAGGCCGCCGAAAGAAAATGAGCGTTATAGTGGGTTGATGCAAATATCTGCTGTTAACGGTCAAAATCCGGAAAAAATGGTTCACCGTGATCATTTTGCTTCGCTGACACCCATATATCCTGATCGACCGTTACATTTATCCTATGCCCAAGAGGTTTTATCCAACCGTTTAATCGACCTTATCTCTCCAGTTGGTTTTGGTCAAAGGGGGATGATAGTGGCTCCACCAAAAGCAGGGAAAACAACTCTGTTAAAGGAAATTGCTCGAGGGATTCGTCATAATTATCCTAAGACCCATTTATTCGTCCTACTAATTGATGAAAGACCTGAAGAAGTAACCGATTTTGAACGGTTTGTTGAAGGCGAAGTGGTTGCATCTACTTTTGATCAAACACCAAGCAATCATATTCGGGTAGCCTCGCTATTGTTGGCACATGCCCAAAGGCTTGTTGAGAGTGGTGAGGATGTCGTCATTTTATTAGATTCGATTACTCGTTTGGCAAGAGCATATAATTTGGTGGTTAAGCCTTCTGGACGAACACTTACAGGTGGTTTTGATCCAGCTGCCTTTTACTTTCCTAAGCGTTTTTTTGGTTCAGCTCGTAATATTGAGAATGGTGGATCTTTAACGATCCTCGCTACGGCATTGGTGGATACTGGCTCACGAATGGATGAGATTATCTATGAAGAATTTAAAGGGACAGGGAATATGGAATTGCACTTGTCACGTGAGTTAGCTAATCGGCGTATTTTTCCTGCTTTAGATATTAAAAACTCGTCTACAAGGCGAGAAGAGTACTTGATGGATGACCATACGTTGGATTTAATTTGGCGGTTACGAAAGGGATTAGGTAGAGAAACTTTAGAGATAACCGACCAGCTGATTCAGCTTTTAAGTCGATCAGAAGATCAAATTTCCTTTTTACAAGCCCTAGAGAAGATGCTTCCAAAATAGATGAATAATGATCTATATAGCTTAATCTGCCCCTCCTTCTTGAAGTGAGTGTTAGAAGAAAAAGTTTTTAAAGGCTGTGGTCGAGTGCCATGGCCTTTTTGATTGGGTTTGTGAAAAAAATAAATTTGAATAAGGAAAGGTGGATGTCATTGGCTTTGTGACTCCTCAAATTTGAACAAGGCAAAATATCCCTTGAAAATCCATTTGCATCTGATATGATACTATATGTAGTGATGAAATAATAAGTATCTACTAAATATTGTGTTTTTTTATATTTATTTTAGTGATGAGGAATGGTCTAAATCGTATGCTGTTCCTTTTTGAAAGGAATGAAAGTCATGGAAACGACAAGATATCGATGGCAATTTACTGGGATGAATCAGGAAATGCATCAAGCTTATACCAATGCGACAAGCTTAGAAAAAGCTATGGAACAATTAATTAATAAAGATCAGCGCGTCATTAATGAAAACGCAAATAAAGATGCCAATGTATTTAATACACAAAGGGATTTAACGGCTGGAAGTGTTGCTAAAGCGGTTGGGTTAAAAATGATGCCTAAGTCTGTTGCTTTTGCACATCTTAAGGGAGATATTCATTTTCATGATTTAGATTATTCACCCTATATGCCAATGACAAATTGCTGTTTAGTAGATATAGAAGGTATGCTGAAAAATGGCTTTGAGATTGGGAACGCCAAAGTGGAGAGCCCTAAATCCATTCAAACGGCAGCGGCTTTAGTGAGCCAGGTTATTGCCAATGTTGCGTCCAGTCAGTTTGGAGGAACATCCATTGATCGAATCGATGAAGTGTTGGCTCCTTATGCTGAAATCTCTTATCAAAAGCACTTTAAAAAGGCTCAAAAATGGATTGAAGACCCTGCCAAACAAGAAGCATATGCTAAAGAGCTCACCGCTAAGGAAATTCATGACGCTTGTCAAAGTATGGAATATGAAGTGAATACTCTGTATACTTCCAACGGACAAACCCCTTTTGTTACTTTCGGTTTTGGGCTAGGTACTTCATGGTATGCTCGAGAAATTCAAAAAGCCATGCTTGAAATTCGCATTGCGGGCTTGGGAAAAGATAAACGTACAGCGATCTTTCCTAAATTAGTCTTTATTTTACAGGATGGTATTAACCTCAAATCTGAAGATCCAAACTATGATATCAAACAATTAGCGGTTGAATGTTCCACTAAGCGGATGTATCCGGATGTGATCTCAGCAAAAGTATTAACAGAGATTACTGGAGATGTTAAGACGAGTATGGGATGCCGTTCTTTTCCTCAAAAATGGGTAGATCCAGAGACTGGAAAAGCGGTGAATGCAGGTCGAATGAATTTAGGGGTGGTGACTTTAAATTTACCGCGGATTGCCTTGGAGTCAAAAGGTGATAAGGATCTTTTTTGGGAGATTCTTGAGGAACGTTTAAGCATCGCTAAAACGGCCCTTTTGTATCGAATTAAACGGGTTAAGGAAGCAAAACCTGAAAATGCGCCAATTCTTTATGAGTTTGGAGCTTTTGGGAAACGCCTTAAAGACGGGGAAGATGTAGATCAGTTATTTAATCATCGCCGAGCCACGATTTCGTTAGGCTATATCGGTTTATATGAGGTGGGGAGTGTGTTTTTTGGTCCTGATTGGGAATCGGATGAAACAGCACGTCAGTTTACCTTAGATGTAATGAAGAACCTCAAAGCACATACAGATGCGTGGGGGGATGAATATGGCTATCATTTTTCGGTTTATGGGACGCCTAGTGAATCCTTAACGGATCGATTTTGTAGGTTGGATAAGGCAAAATTTGGAGCGATTGAGGGGATTACTGATAAGGGGTACTATAATAACTCCTTCCATTTAGATGTACGAAAAGATTGGACCCCTTTTGAAAAATTAACCTTCGAAGCGCCTTATTCTCATTATTCAACGGGTGGATTTATTCAATATGCGGAGTACCCTAATATTAAGCAAAACCCTAAAGCTTTAGAGGCAGTATGGGATTTTGCTTATGATTATGTAGGATACTTAGGGACTAATGCCGTAATTGATCATTGCTATGAGTGTGGCTTTGACGGTGAATTTAAGGCGACGGCTAAAGGCTTTGAGTGTCCAGAGTGTGGAAATCGAAATCCAGATACTTGTGATGTGGTAAAGCGTACTTGCGGTTATTTAGGCAATCCGATGAAACGTCCTTATATTGAAGGCCGTCAAAAGGAAATCAATGCTCGTGTAAAAAACATGCATGGATCATCTTTAGTAGATGCTGATCAGCATCGATTAGCTCGTATAAAAATTGAAAATCAAGAGGGTGAGACCTTTGACCACAAGGGATAATTCACAATTACCAAAAAATCCTCGCCCAAAGGAATGGTTGGCCAAGGATTGGTCAAAAGGTAAAATTGCAGATTATAAACCTTATAACTTTGTAGATGGAGAGGGCGTTCGTTGTTCTATCTACGTTTCGGGGTGTTTGTTTGCTTGCCCAGGATGTTATAATGCGGCGGCGCAAAATTTTAATTATGGGATTGATTATACGCCTGAATTAGAGGAGCAGATATTGAATGATTTGTCAGCACCTTATTGTCAGGGATTAACGCTGTTAGGGGGCGAGCCGTTCTTGAATACCAATGTGCTTGTGCCCTTATGTCAAAAAGTGCGTCAACGTTTTGGACAGAGTAAGGATATTTGGTCCTGGACAGGTTATACTTTCGAAGAGTTGCAAGAAGAGTCTAGGGATAAGTTAGTTCTTTTAGAGATGGTCGATGTCTTAGTTGATGGGCGGTTTTTATTAGCTGAAATGGATTTAACCAAGGCTTTTCGAGGAAGCCGTAATCAACGCATTATTGATGTTAAAGAAACTTATCGTCAAGGTAGGGTGGTTCTCTATATTGATGATTAGTAATCGTTTTAAAGAGGTCGGATAATGAACCGGCCTTTTTATTTTAATGACATTGATACCGCTTTATAATTAGGTATAATAGAAATAACTAATTAAGGAGGAAGGGGATTACCATGAAAAAACAATTAAAAGTTATGTTAGCGGGTGCTAGCTTGATGCTGCTTTTTCCTAGTATGACACCATTACTAACGAGTTTTAGTGCAGACATGCCACGAGTCTTGGCTAAAGAATCAAAAGAACTTTTATCTTTAGGGGCTACCTTGTCTCCAGACCAAGAAACGATGACGCGTCAATACTTGGGGGCAGTGAATACCCCAACCAATCAAACATTACGAATTGATGGAAATACGATTAATCGTTATCTTCGGGATGGATCGAATTCAGCAACGGGTGTCTATTCTTCAGCTTTCATTATTCCACAAGCACCTGGCTATGGCGTACAAATTCAAGTAGTCACCCCTCAAAATATTACGATGGTGACACCAACGACTTATCAAAATGCTGCCATCACTTCGGGGGCTAAAGATGTTCTAATAAGAATTGCCACACCGATACAAGTAACTGGTGAAGGAGCCCTAGTGGGTGTGTATGCCTTGCTTGAAAAAACAGGACAAAAGATTGACAATCACGATGTAGATGTGGCAGGTAAAGAAATAAAAGTTGTTCAAAATATCCAAAATATTACCCAGATCAATAATTATCAGATTAACCAGATTATTTCTCATATTAAGATTGATATTGTTAATCAGATTACTAACAATACTACGATTAATGCAGATCAAATATCTCTGATTGTAATGAATCAACTTCAAGCAGCTAAAGTGGATCATCGTTTGAACAATGATTTATTACAAGAATTATTAAAATTTGCACAGGACTTTGCCGAAACGGATGCTGCAAGACGTAAAGAGACGATTGATCAATTACAAGTATCTGTGATTGGGTCGGGTTGGGAAGAAATTTTAACCAATCAAGAGGGAAGTTTAACGGTTGAGCAAGCCTTGCAGCTTAAGTTGCCGGATTATCAGGATGCTGATCGTTATCATCCGATTATTCCAGCTTTGTTAGATCATCTAATGGTCCAATTAAAGGCAGGGGATACTCAAGCTTGTCAATCAGTGTACTCGCATACATTTATTGTAGAGAAGCTCCAAGCTCCGTTGAGTCAAGAAGAGTACGAGGCACTTAATTATATTCGAGCGCTCTGCTATCAAGTCCTAGCAGGACTTCCAGAGAATAAGGATAGTCAGGAATCGTTAAAAGTAAAATGGTTAAGGACTTTGGATCAAGCTCGTCAAATCCATGATAATCCTGCAATGAGTCAATTGGTTCAAGCAATCGCTTTTGCGACAGGGTATGCGCCAGAGGCTTATAATTATCAATTAAAGCGTCAATCAGATAACAAGATAGATTTAGCGATATTATCCGTTAATCCGGATCAGGAGGGTTCTATTGGAGAGTATCAGGTTGAATTTAAGAGCGAAGAGGATTTATCTGTGAAAGATCTTTCAACGAATGAGACACTTATTCCCGTCTATGACTTTAAAGGAGAGTATGGTGTTGAAGTAGAGGATCACTCAGTTAAAGCACCGATTCCAGCTGATTATCAATTGCAGACAATGGAAGAGTCAAGAGAGGCAGAAGATCAGGAAACGACTCTGATTCTCGGTCAAGAGTCAAGCCAAGAAATGATACAAGAGGAAGCCTCTAGCCAAGAAAATACTAGCTCAACAGATGAGGAAGAAGCCTCTTCTGAAGAAGCGGTTGAAACAAGCGATGAGTCAAGCGAGGATACGACGAGTGAGAATACGGAAGAAGTAGACCCCGTATTACCGAGTGATCCTTTGGGTCAGAGTCGATTTGCTGGGCAAGCTCGCCAGGAATTTGATGAGTATTTCTATAATGAATGGTCAAAGGCCATGGGTCAATCCTATTTAGAATATGGTGATACTAGGCAAGGGGATTTCAATGGGTTAGTTCTGGCACAAGGTTTAGATGGGATCTCGCTACCTATAAATGGATCCAATCTAACGGTTGCAATTGATCGAGTTGATCAGACCCCTCAAGCGGATGTCTTTTACGTTGTGTCGGTGCGATCTGATATGGATAGTAATCCAGAAGACCCTCATGTTTATCTTTTGGGATATCTCAATGGTGAAGCTCATATCTTGGTTAATCAGGGTAATGCGCTTGCCTTTGCAGACAGTCAAAATGCTGATTTGTCAGAAAAATTTTCTCGAGCTATGGTTGATGTACTCAATGGGTTAGCCGTTCAAGAGGAAACAGAGGATTCTACGCCATCCCAGGAAACTGGTCAGGAACAAGTTGAGGACTCGTCGGATGACTTATCGGAAGCTGATTCAGGAGACAGTGATGTTCAAACGGATCCAATTGAGTCTAGTCAGGATGTATCAGAAGCAGCTACCGAAGACCAGGAAGAAGATTCAATGGGTGAGCAACAAATGACGCCAAGTATGGAATTGTTGACTCAATCACTGGCAGAGCAAGCTAGTGGTGAATTAACTTTCTTCCTACAAGGAATGAATGTGCCTCAAGGAATTTTCCTTACTCAAAGTGAGATCTTTTTACATAGCCTAGAAGATACTTCGGCGAACCCATTTGATTATGATGACCTTCGTCAGATGCCTTTTAATCAAGGTGAAAACTACAGCTACCAACTTCAATCAATTCCATCTAAAGAAATTCGAATTTTTTCTGCAGATCAATCAGGAATACGGACTGTTCAGGTTGATACACGAATTAATCTTTTAGGAATCCGAGAGGATGCAGGCTATTCGAATGATTTCTATTTATTTATTAATCGCCAAGGTAAATTGACCTTAGTGACGCCGAACTTTGCGGGAAATGTTTCTCCTGATGAGTCAGATGTGATGTTGGAGTATCCGCTATTTAACTAAAATTGAATCTATTAATTGAAAAAGCCGAGTCATAAAAAGTTATGACTCGGCTTTTTGAGTGAAGCAAGATAAAGTTTAGGGAGTTATATTATTAATAAAGTTATCTTGGTAAAGATCTTTAGCGACTAAACTAACGAAGTACTCCATTCCCTCAATCGATAGATGGATGTCATCAATATCATAATATTCAGGATGACCTTGAGCGATAGCATGCCAATCAATCACATGAATATTTGGATAGGTTTGACTAGCCCACTCAATGATATCATTGACCTGTTTAAGGTGCTCGACAGCAGAGTTCGTTGTAACCAGGTAGATCTGACGATCGCCAGCAACTTTAATTAAGTCACTAATCCCTTCCTCGTCTAATCCGGCATTGGTACCAATATTAATGACTAACGTATCATTGACAACACCTTCTTGGATTAATTGAGCCAACTTTTCATCGGCATCCCATACTTGCATCGATACATAACCAAAGAAATTTGAGGACCGGAAGAGATTCACAAAAGCTGGACCATTCAACTTGGCTAATGAGTCCCCAAAGAGGGTCACTTTTGCTTCCAGAGCATAGACTTGTTGAAGGGGTGTTAAGGCCTCTGCAATAATCGGATTAAAAACAGCTAACTCATCGATAATTGCTTGATTTTCTTCTGAAATATCTAAGCTAGCAAAATCTATTCGTTGACGCGGATCCTCTTTTAAGGCTAGCTCAACTGGACTTTCCCTTGTTTGCACAGGAAGAATGAAATGGGTTCCTAACGTCTTATCAACTTGACTAAGATAGTCTTTTAGGTTTTTAGCGGAATGATCATAGGGATAATAAAAGTTCAAGGGGCTTGGATCGGCTTGGTAGTTGCCATATTCTAATTGGAATAAGGCTAAAGGTTTATCATTTTTAGAGATCGCAATGCCGTAGCCCAACGCCATACACAGCCCCCAAAAAATAAAACTACGAGCTAAGGTGAGTAGCCCAGGTGTTCCGGTATAGAAGGAGCCAAAAGTCTTAAGATCTTGTATCCAGGATAAATCATTACCAAATAAATAGGTAAAACGCTTGGATTCAATGAAGTAATAAAATAGGCTACCTATCATAAAAATGCTGATAAAGCAGATGATTTTCAATAAAAGAACTTGCCCTTGAAAGAGCCTCAATAAACTAAAAGCCAGGACGGTTATCGGATAGTAGCAAAGGTAGAAAGAGTATGAGGCTTTGCCAATATATGTCAGACCAGGATTTCCGATGGTTGATTCAAAAAACTTGTTAGAACGTTGATTAGCAAATAAAAAGACCAATGTTAAAAGATCAAAATAAGCTAGGCCCATTTGATAAGTCCAAGGATGATTATCATTTAGGCTGAAAGTCATCAAGAGCATATCGAAGAGGGCGATCGTCCCGATTAGGGTGATGAAAATAGTGCTTTTTCGCGAGGATAGATGACGGAATAATTTATTGAGTTCTGGAAATAGAAAATATGCGAAAATCCCAGTGGCGAATGAACCGTAACGTGTAAAGAGACCATAATAAACATTTGATGGATCAGTATTGGGTCGGTAGAGTTGCCAATAAGCTCCGTGACAGATAAAAACAATAGCTAGCCAAAAGAAGACTTGATACTTTCTCCAAGGCTCCCAAATCCGTTCAGTAAACCATCGATTAATAAGCAATAAAATTAATGAAACGATGAAGGATTGGACATAAATGGCCACATACCATAAATGAGTATAGGGTGAGGCTAGGGCCATGTCAGTAAAATAGGACTTATCACTAGCTAGTTGAAAGAAGTTGTTAAAGAAAAATAAGGATGCTAAGATATCATTCCGCATACTTTTTAGTGCAGTTGGATTAATGATTAAATATAAAGATACGATAATAGCCATGAGCCACAGAAGTGGTATCCAAAGACGGGCTAATTGTTTTTGAATTAAGCGGAGGGTATTTGTTTTCCATTGATCAAAAGATAGGTTTTGAACCTTACGCGCTAAAAAATAGCCTCCAAAAACAAGGAAGGCATTGACGTAAAAGAAGCCTCCTGGAACCAAATTTGGCCATAGATGGTATAAAATAACGGCAAGAATGGATAGTCCCTTCAAGCCGTCTAAGCTTTTGATGCGGTTGCTTTGCATAGTATTCAACTCTCTTTATGTTATTCATGGTCATTATAAGCTTAATAAGAATAAATTAAAAGTTTATTTAAAGAATTTTTTAAAGGGGATAACGAATAATACTTATATAAATGTATTTAGTGTAGGATTCTGTTTTAGTCGATAAGTGCTTGTGCTCAGGGGTTAGAGCGAGTCCCTTTTTTGTTAGATTATTTTAAAATATAGTAGGCTAGGATTATTAAAATAATAAAGAGTAACCAACGAGAATTGGACGATTCTGATTTTTTGCTCTTTTTGCGAGATCTACCTAGGTAAGAAAGCGGATTGGTTGAAAAGGTGGTACGACGGTAGATGGTATTATAGAGGGCTTTCTTCGGATTTCTTAGCCATCCCATTCCTTTTTTTCCATAAAAGGGATTGAGGCTTCGCTTGATACGCCGTTTGATTTGACCGGTGGTACGAGCCTTAATGCTTTTTTCAAGATTCATTTTACGTGGACCTATTTTCATTAGGAGTCTTCCTTTCTTCGCTAGATATTAATTCCATTCTATAATGAACGCATCGATAAAGCACTATTTATTTTTTATAAATTTTTAGGCAGAGACTTGACAGCTTACTTTTTAATGATTATAATTAAGCTACAATCAAATAAGATAAATCTGAACAAGCGGTAAATTTATTTATGCAGCTGGGTTACATGAAAAATGTAACAGCAGAGCCAGAGCGCACTGTGAGACAGTTATTAACTGTCTTTGGTGCGCTCTTTTTTTATACTTATTTAGATTAGTGACTAAAAAGGAGACGAGAAAGATGTTGACGTATTTGTTAAAAGAAAGAAGCGGCCGGTTTGTATTATTAGGAACAGGATGTCTATTAGCTGGTTACTTGTGCCAATTTCTATCTTTGCCCCTGGTTTCAACGCTGTGTTTTTACATTGCGATATTCTTTTTAGGTTATCAAGCCACCAAAAATGCTATCGTAGATACCTGGCAGAATCGCCAACTCAATGTTGATCTGTTGATGATTTTAGCGGCTTTGGGAGCGTGTACTATTGGATTTGAATCAGAAGGTGCTTTGCTCTTGTTTATATTTGCAGTCGCAGAAGTCCTAGAACAATATGCCAATGATCGCTCGTCGTCGGCAATTACGGCTTTGATGAGCCAAGTACCAGAAACAGCTCAACGACTTTTGCCTTCTGGTGAAACAGAAGAAGTATTAACCGAGGAATTAAAAGTTGGTGATCAAATTTTGATTGCTAAAGGGGCACAAATTTCCATTGACGGAACGGTTGAGTCGGCGGTTGAAGTTAATGAGGCTGCTTTGACAGGGGAGTCCGTACCGGTTCATAAAAATATAGGCGAGGAAGTCTATGCTGGAACAGTAAATGATGGCCAGTCCTTTGTGCTCAAGGTATCGAAAACAGCAGATCAAACAGTCTTTTCGAATATTATCCGTATGGTGGAAGAGGCTGAAAACCGTCCAAGTAAGGCTTCGCGGTTTATTGATAAAATTGAAAATAAATATGTATGGTCTGTACTAATTGCGGTCCCACTCTTTATTGCGCTTTTGCATTTTGGTCAAGGGTTAAGTTTTCAAGAAGCTTTTTATCGAGGAATGGTTTTCTTAACAGTGGCGAGTCCGTGTGCCTTAGTGGCCTCAGCCACTCCTGCTACTTTAGCCGCTATTTCTAAAGGGGCTAGAAACGGTATTCTAGTGAAAGGGGGAGCTGCTCTGGAAGCTTTGAATCAAATGGAGCACTTATTGAGTGATAAGACGGGAACTTTGACCTTCGGAGCTTTTGATGTGGTCGACTATGAGCTAGTGGATGAATTGTTGGCAGAGGTGGTATTTATGGAACAGCATTCGACCCATCCTATCGCCCAAGCGATCGTGACAAAGTTTAAAGCGGTCGATCTATCGAAGTTGGATCGTCAGCAAGAAGTTGAAGAATTGACCGGTTCAGGCCTTCGAAAAGGTTCGATCCAAATCGGAAAGCCGTCTGATTTTAATGGTTTTGCAGATCCAAAGGGGATTCAGGGTAAACTATCTCAGTCAGATTATACCTATGTCCTAGTGTCGAAAGATCAACAAATTCAAGGTTATTTAGCACTATCTGATCAAATTCGCCCTCAAGCTAAGGAAGCGGTCAAGAATTTTCAAGCGGCGGGTGTTAGGGTTCATATGCTAACGGGTGATAATGAAAAAGTGGCACAGCATGTGGCTGCTGAATTAGGGATTGATCAATATCAAGCGGCTATGATGCCAGAAGACAAGATTCACTATGTAAAAACTGGTCAAGATAAAGGTTATATTATGGGAATGATTGGTGATGGAATTAATGATGCGCCAGCCCTAGCCTTGGCAGATATTTCAGTGGCAATGGGATCAGGTTCAGCCGTTGCGATGGAATCTGCGGACATCGTTATTGTAAAAAATGACTTGGCGAAACTCTATCAAGAATTTGAATCCAGTCGAAAATTAAAACGAATTATTCGAGAAAATATAATTTTTGCTGTAGGTGTGATTATTGGCTTGGTTATTGCTAATTTCTTTGGTTGGATTACTTTGCCATATGCCGTATTATTCCATGAAGGATCAACGATTCTTGTTATTTTAAATGGCTTAAGAATGTTGAAATAGATCAAAGCTTTTATATTGACTTAGCTTGCGTTACAATGAATGAAAGATTGATGAAGGGGGTTAGCGCATGACACAGTATAAAGCTTTCAAAGTGAAGGATGTTTTTTCAAGCCCAGAAATTCTGAATTCTGATGTTTATCAAATATCCCTTGAGGTATTTAACGCGGTTAGTCATGGGGTTGGATTTGTCTTATCAATTCTAGCGACTTGTTTTTTGTTCATGAAAGGGGTCAAAAGTCAGTCGCTAATGAGTATCATTGCCTATTTAATTTTTGCTTTGTCGATGTGCTTGATGTATTTTAACTCGATGATGTATCATGCAATGTCGCGGACAATCTTAAGACCCATCTTTAAATTTTTTGATCACACTGCGATTTATCTATTGATAGCGGGTTCTTATACACCTTTCGCCTTATTGTTAGTTGGCGGTTGGTTAGGATTGGTTTTAGTGATTGTGGAGTGGGGCATAGCTTTAATTGGGATCATGGGAAAAGCAGTCGGTAATGAGTGGGTTATTAAACATTCGACACTTTTATATTTGTTAATGGGTTGGATGGCTATCTTTGCTATTAGGTCGATTCTAACCAAGTTACCCTTACCAGGAATTATTTGGCTCTTTGCTGGCGGATTAGCCTATAGTCTAGGAACGATTTTCTATAAGTTTGACGAAAAATATGCCTACTTTCATGTCTTCTGGCACTTCTTTGTGATGTTGGGCTCAGCTTGTCTTTTTGTGACGGTCTATTGTTATGTGTAGTAGATAGAGAGAATGATAAAACTGCTTGTTCCAGATCAGGGGACAAGCAGTTTTTTATTAATTTTTTCCTAGTGAAAGCGAAGATTAAAACGACAGGTGTGGCTAATTATTATTTAAGATAAATTCTAAAAGTTGAGAGCTATTAGTTAAAATACAAAAAGAGGCTTGTCATTTGACCTGACAAGCCTCTATAAAAATTAATCTTCAGTTCTAGCGTTTTTATCAACAAAGCCGTATTTCTTGTTGAACTTATCAACAACACCATCGGCTTGAGTAAATTTCTGACGTCCCGTGTAGAATGGATGTGAATCAGAGGTAACTTCCATCCGGATCAATGGATAAGTATTTCCGTCTTCCCATTCAACTGTTTCTTGAGAAGTTTTAGTTGATCCTGATAAAAATTTAAACCCGGTTGAAGTATCCATAAACACGACTGGATGGTAATCTGGATGAATTCCTTGTTTCATGCTTATACTTCCTTTCTGCCGTAAGCTATTCGCTAGCCTACAGTTATTCTTACACAAAGTGCAACAAAAGTATTTTAGCAAAAAATAAGAGAGGATGCAAGTTGTTTTTAGGGGAAACTTTTTAGGGAAAAATTGGACTAGATGAGTCTAACTACTAAGTTTATCTGTGACTCTAACCACTAGAAAATTGCGACCGGTAAAACGCTTGCAAATAAAACGGGGGGAGTATAATGACAGCAGAAAACGTTTTATTTACCAAGCGATGAAGAAATACCTTTATCAGATCCGAGAAGTTACCGTCCAGTTATGGGAGCTCGGTAAAGAGTTGCCTTGAAATGATTGATATCGTTTGCTTTTAAGTAGGAAAATATAATAGAAAAGAAGGTTAGATAATGAAAGCGATTCGTTGGGATTTGAGCCTGATAGCGGGGATTGTTTTAACTATTTTAGCGGCATTAATGAGTGTGACGATTCCTTTGTTTCTAAAAACGATGATTGATGGTGGTGGCCATTTTAGCTTAAAGAACATTTTCATATTATTGCTTTTGTTTGTCCTTCAAGCAGCACTGGCGGGACTGGGAGGATTTTTAGCGGCCCTAAATGGAGAAAAGACCGTTGAATCACTTAGAAGCCGTCTTAACGCTCACTTAATCTATTTGCCTCAATCTTTTTTTGACCAACAAGAGTCAGGGGAGTTTGTGTCACGGATTATGACGGATAGTCAAGAGATCCGTGAATTTGTGACGCAGTCTTTACCGAATTTTATTTTGGGTATTTTTACCATTATTTTTTCCGTGATTGCCCTGATTCGTTTAGATTGGAAGCTATCTTTAGCGATGGTTATTACTTTTCCGGTAATGCTGTCTCTATTGATCCCGATCTCTAAGCTGTCATTTGCCAACGCTGAGAAATTTCAGACTTCGAATTCAAGGCTTACTTCTAAATTGATAACGATTTATAAAAATATGGCTTTTATCAAGCTATTAACAGCAGAAGATCAGGTGTCTAATGATTTTGATCAAGCAAATCAGGAGAATTTTAGCCTTGCTGTTCAGAAGAAAAAAATAGAGGCTTTTACTCAGCCGGTTGGTTTGGCTTTTCTATTTGCGGCTATTACGATTGTTTTTGCGTATGGGGGTTATCGGGTTTCCTCGGGAGCAATCACGGTAGGGACCTTAATGTCGTTTTTAGTATTTACCCTGCAATTATTGAATCCAATGGGTGGGTTGTCGGATCAAATTTCGAGTTATTTTAGAATGAAGGGAGCCTCAGCCAAACTATTTAGTTTTTTTGAGATGGCTAAAGAGGATGTGGGTGGAGACCAAGTTTTTCAAGCGGGCGATATCCTAATTAAGGATGTTTCATTTGCCTATCAAGATAAAGAAATCATTACTGGATTAGACTTAGTTATTCCTAGAGGTTGTCGTTTAGCCATTGTTGGTCCTTCGGGTTCGGGTAAGTCCACTCTAACTCGACTCTTGATGCGTCTTTACCAGCCTCAAAAAGGTCAGATAAGCATAAATGGTCAAGAAATTAATAGGATTGACCTATATCAATGGCGCAATGCGATTTCATATATTGCTCAGGGCAGCTTTTTTATATCAGGGAGTTTACGAGATAATCTTTTATTTGGTCTCAAATCTAAACCAACCGATCAAAAGATTCATCAAGTCTTACAACAAGTTGGTTTAAGTGAGGACCTTGCTCGCATGGAACAAGGATTGGACACGCCAGTGGGCGAAGATGGCAATCTCTTATCAGGGGGTCAAAAGCAACGGCTATCCATTGCCCGAGCCCTCTTAAGGGAACACTCAATTATTATTTTTGATGAAGCAACATCAAATCTCGATGCGGACAAAGAATCGGTGATTATTCAGCTCATCAAGGATCTCCCTGAATCGATTACCGTGATTATTGTTGCCCACCGTTTATCAACAGTGGTGGATGCGGACGAAATTATCTTTTTTGATCAAGGAAGAATTACAGGCTTGGGTAGCCACAGAGCGCTTTATGCTAATCATGAAGATTATCGTCGTTATGTTAATGAACAAATGATTCAATAATTGAGAATTAGAAGAGGATCGATTACTAAAGGGGCTGCGGCTCCTTTTTTAATTCGATTTTACAGATAAAAAATGCTATGATTTAGGCGATTAAAAATTCTAGCGAGGTGAGTATTTGAAGTTAGAAAATTTTGAGGAAAAGGGCCTAAAGGTATTTTTAGCAGGTGCTTCGTTTAACTTTCGTCAGGCTAAGCTGCAAGAGGAAGCTTTCTGTCAGCAGATTAACTTGGCATTAAAATCAGGAGGTTTCCCAGAAGGGATGCTCTATTCGGGTAAGCAAGTCCATGGGGATCGCATTGAATATTGTGGGGGACAAAATGGGCAAGAAGAAGCGTTTGGCCGAAGCTTTATAGATACGGATGGCTTGATCACTGATAAATCAGAAGTCATCTTGATGACTAAATTTGCGGATTGTACGCCTATTTTGTTGTATGATCCGGTAAAAAAAGCTCAATGTTTAGTTCACTCGGGTTGGCGAGGAAGCGCTAAGGAAATTGGACGTAAAGCGGTTCAATCGATGCAGGCACACTTTAATAGTCAGCTGGAAGATTTGATGGCTATGGTCGGACCATCTATTGGTCAAGTCGATTATCAAGTGGATGAGATCGTCTATCAAGCCTTTGAAAAACGATCGGACCGCATGAGTTACTTTAAGCCGGATCCTCATGAAGCCGGCAAGTATTATTTAGACATGACCCAGGCCAATGTGTGTTTATTGTTGGATGCGGGGCTTAAAGAATCGCAAATTTATGCAGATACTCGCTCTACTTTCTCGACTTCACAGCTTCATTCTGCTCGACGAGAAGGGACAAATTATCAACTAAATGCAATTTTTTCAATGATTCAGGCTTAGAAGATGTTATAATAGAATTATTAAATCATAAAGGAGCTTATTATGTTTAACGAGAAAGACCAAATTGCTGTCAATACGATTCGCGCCTTATCGGTTGATCAAATTGAAAAGGCCAATTCGGGGCACCCTGGGCTACCGATGGGAGCTGCACCAATGGCCTATGCTTTGTGGGCAGGACACTTGCATGTGAATCCGCAAGACGCAGAGTGGATTAATCGCGATCGTTTTGTGTTATCGGCAGGTCATGGGTCAGCCATGTTGTATTCGTTATTGCATTTGTCAGGTTTTGATTTGTCGATCGAAGATTTAAAGAATTTCCGTCAAGCAGGGTCTAAAACACCGGGACATCCTGAATATCGCCATACTCAAGGGGTTGAAGCAACTACGGGGCCGTTAGGTCAAGGAATTGCTCAGGCGGTTGGAATGGCGACAGCCCAAGAACATTTAGCTGCTCTTTATAATACCGATGAATTTCCTATTTTAGATCATTATGTCTATGCCCTGGTAGGAGACGGTGACTTAATGGAGGGTATCTCCTATGAAGCGTGCTCTTTTGCAGGTCGGCAAAAGCTAGGCAAACTCATTGTTCTTTATGATTCTAATAACATCTCCCTAGATGGAGACTTAGATCAAGCCTTTACTGAGGATATCAAGGGGCGCTTTGAAGCACAAGGTTGGCATTATCAAAAGGTGACGAATGGTAATGATTTGAATCAGATTTCACAAGCAATTGATAAGGCTAAGCATGTTCAAGATCAGCCGTCTTTAATTGAGATCAAGACAGTGATCGGTTACGGCTCACCTAATCAAGGAACTTCAAAAGTTCATGGTGCACCAATCGGTCAAGAGGCATGGACTAAAACTAAGGAAATCTATAAATATACGCAAGAAGCCTTTGTAGTGGCGGAAGGGGCCAGAGCTTTATTCCAAGAAAAAGTGATTGACCGTGGTCAAAAAGCTTATCGAGCTTGGCAAGACTTGTTTGCTAAATATGAAGGGGCTCATCCTGAATTAGCATCATCCCTTAAGGCAGCCTTTGCTGGCGAATTACCAAGCAATTATGATGAAGCGATGACTTTTGCCAATGTTGCTGACAAGGCCGAAGCTAGTCGGGCGACCTCGGGTCGAGCAATTAATGCAATTGCTCAGAGCGTTCCTTACTTCTGGGGCGGATCTGCCGACTTATCGGGGTCCAACAAAACGATGATTAAGGATACAGAAGACTTTATGCCCGAATCACGTCGGGGTCGAAATATTTGGTTCGGTGTTAGAGAATTTGCGATGGCAGCTATGATGAATGGGATTCAACTATACGGCGGAAGCAAGATCTATGGTGGGACCTTCTTTGTCTTTTCTGATTATTTAAAAGCGGCAGTTCGCCTATCTGCGCTTTCTAAATTACCAGTCACCTATGTTTTAACGCATGATTCGATTGCAGTGGGTGAAGACGGACCGACCCATGAACCGATTGAACATTTAGCGGCCTTTAGGGCAATGCCTAATTTGAATGTTTTACGACCAGCGGATGTTAATGAGACTATGGTTGCTTGGAAAGTTGCTTTGGAATCCAAAGAAACGCCAAGTCTATTGGTTTTAAGCCGCCAAAATCTTCCGGTTTTAGCAAACACTCAAGAAAAGGCTGAGGATGGCTTGCGCAAAGGGGCTTATATTATCTCTCCTGAAGCAGATGGGGACTTGCAAGGAATTCTTATTGCGACAGGATCAGAAGTTGCTTTGGCAATTGAGGCGCAAGCGCTGCTTAAGAAAGCAGGCTATAATGTGAGAGTGGTCTCTATGCCGTGCCAGAATCTATTTGACCAAATGGATCCAGCATACCGTGAAGAAGTACTACCTTCAGCGGTTCGTCAACGGATGTCGATTGAAATGGGCGCTGGCTTTGGTTGGGAACGGTATGTTGGCCTTGATGGGGTAGTTTACAGTATTGACCGTTTTGGAGCCTCAGCACCAGGGGACCAAGTTGTTGGGGACTATGGTTTTACCGCTGAAAAAGTGAGTCAAGCTTTCCAAGATAGCTTTAAATAACTTTATTAAAAAGCGTGTTGTAGAAGTGTTATCTTTGTAGTGCCTCCAAAAAGTTGGACCAAAAATCTAACTTTTTGGAGGCACTACATTTTTATGGTGCATTTTTACTTTTAATTAGAATAATTAAAAACTTATTGACCAATAATTTTTAGATTAAAAATATGGTCTACTCAATGCTTGTTTGGTACAATAGGGATAAAGTAAATAAAAGAGGTATATTTTATGAAGCAAAATAGAAAATTTTTTAGGTTATTGATGATTCTAATGTCTGTAGCGACTGCTTTTTCTTTTTATGGAAAAAATACCCGTCCTTTTTTGGTAGATGCTAGAGAAAACCAAGAACAGACAAGTGTTGAGGTTGAGGACATTCATGGAAAAGTAACTGTTCCAGTGAACCCTCAAAAAGTCGTGGCTTTGGACAATCGAACCTTTGATAGCTTAATCGAATGGGGGGTTAAGCCAGTCGCTGTACCCAAAGATGTGATGCCTGCTGACAATGCTTATGTTAAAGATTCTTCCATTGAAAATATTGGCAATCATCGTGAACCAAATCTAGAAATGATTGCTGCCTTGCAGCCAGATCTCGTCATCGTGGGTCAACGGTTTGCTAGTTATTATGATGAAATAAAAGAGCTTGTCCCTGATGCGGTTGTGGTGGATTTTAGTTTTGATGTGAGTGAAGAGGCCAGTGAACCGGGAAAAGCTTTGGTTGAGGGTATGAAGCAGTCGACTCAGGCTCTAGGGAAGATTTTTCAAAAGGAAACAGAGGCCCAAAAGCTTTGTGAAGCTTTTGACTTAGCCGTTTCTCAGGCGCAAGCGGCATATAATGGAAAGGATAAGGTGATGTCTCTGGTAGTATCAGGTGGAGATATTGGCTTTGCAGCACCAGGTTTTGGCCGTGTATGGGGTCCGATATATCAAGTGCTAAATTGGCAACCTGCTTTAGAGGTTGCTAATGAAAGTTCAGACCATAAAGGGGATGACATATCGGTTGAGGCCATTGCTCAAAGTAAACCTGACTGGCTGATGGTATTAGACCGGGATGCAGCTATTCAATCGAACGATGAAGGAGCAAAGCCTGCCAAAGATGTTATCGAACAATCATCGGCTTTAAAGGATTTACAGGTCGTTCAAGAAGGACATATTTATTATGCACCCAAGAGCACTTATACCGATGAATCGATTCAGACTTTTACACAGATCTTTGAAGAAATTGCTCAATTGATGGGTGCATCGTTAGAGAGAAATTAAACAATGTTTAGTAGCTTCTACTAAAGGAGGGAAGAAATGATTCGACGAGTAAAAGTTTCTAGAAAGATAGGGCTTATTTTATTATCGATGATTCTTCTGGGATTGTTTCTTTTATCTCTTTTTGTTGGAGTTTATGATTTAACGCAGTCGGAAACGGCTTGGAAAATGCTTCTAATTACCCGACTTCCTAGGACGTTAGCCTTGGTCTTGACGGGTGCTTCGATGGCTTTGTCGGGGTATATTATGCAATTGTTGACTCAAAATCGCTTCGTAGAACCTACAACCATGGGGACGATGGAATGGGCGGGGCTCGGCTTGATTTTGGCTTATATTATCAATCCGGCAGCCCCTTTAGTGTTTAAGATGAGTTTATGTATTGGATTTTCAATTTTGGGAAGTCTAGTATTTTTAAGATTAGTGCGTCATTTACGCTTTAAGCAATCTGTTCTTCTTCCACTAGTTGGCATTTTATCCGGGGCCGTTATTTCTGCGTTTTCAAATTTTTTAGCCTTACAATTTAACTTGAATCAAATGCTAGAGGTATGGTTCACTGCTTCTTTTGCTTCAGTTCAACAGGGACGGTACGAGTATCTATGGCTAATTATTGGAATAGTCATTATTTTTTATAAATTAGCAGATGAACTAACCATTGCCGGCCTAGGGGAAGAGATCGCTTCAAATTTAGGGGTAGACTATACTAAAATAACTTTTATTGGCGTGTTTTTGGTATCGGTGTCTGTTGGTATTGTAGCTGCAGTAGTGGGGTATTTGCCTTTTATCGGATTGATTATTCCAAATATCGTAGCTATTTTTTGGGGTGACCATTTAAAGAATAATCTTCCTTTTATATTGATTTTGGGTATGATTTGTTTATTAGTTTGTGATTTATTGGCGCGCTGGTTGATTATGCCGTTTGAAGTGCCAGTATCAACTGTTTTGGCCATGGTGGGGTCGATGACTTTTATTGGTTTATTATATATTCAACGAAAGAAGGGTTTGCGCTGAAAGAATTATATTCGCCATTAAGGTCTAGTTATCGGTTTACCTCAAAAGATGTTAAGCGACAATATTATCGCTATTTTATTGGTTTAACTATCCTTGTTAGTATCTTGCTCCTTACCTTACTTTTATATAATAATCCAGTGTCAGCGGGCTCTCCCTCTTTTTGGCCCGTTATGCAGAGGCGTTTAAAGGGAATCATTGCCATTTTACTAGTGGGTATTTGCCAGCCAGTTGCGACGATTATTTTTCAAACAGTGGCCAATAATCGGTTAGTTACTCCCTCTTTGCTTGGCTTTGAGGCAATCTATCATTTGATTCACACGAGTCTGATCTTCTTTATGGGGATGTCTCATTTTATTGAATTTAAGGGTTTGCCAGCTTTTTGTTTGCAACTTGTATTGATGGTTAGTGTCTGTCTATGCTTATATACTTGGCTACTGGAGGATCAAGCGCAAGATATTCATCGGATGCTATTAGTTGGGGTGATGCTAGGTAGTGGTTTGGCTGCTTTAGCAACGTTTATGCGGCGTTTGTTGACACCCTCAGAATTTGATGTTTTGCAGGCCCGTTTATTTGGGTCAGTCAACCATGTTCAAGCTGAGAATTTTATTGTAGCGATACCCTTGGTTTTACTTTTATTTGGACTTGCCCTTTATGTAAGCAAGTATTTGAATGTTTTGATGTTGGGAAATCAAACAGCCAAAAGTCTAGGGCTAGATACTCGTCGCTGGTTAATTTTTAGTTTAATATTAGTGGCGGCCTTAATGGCAATTTCTACGTCTTTAGTAGGGCCTTTGTCCTTTTTTGGTTTTTTAGCGGCACATTTTACCTATTATCTAACGCCGACTTATGATCATCGGCATTTATTTCTAATGGGGCCAGTTGTAGGTGTTTTTATTCTTTCACTGGCTTATTTTACGATGAATCATCTTTTTAACGCTCAAGGAGTCGTGGGTATCCTGATCGAGTTTATCGGAGGGATTACTTTTTTAATTTTAATTTTTAAAGATAGTAAAGGGGGGCAAGTATGATAGAATTAGTGGGAGTGACTAAGTCTTATGGGGATCAGCTTTGCCTGGGGCCCTTAACTTTGACAGTTCCATCGGAAAAATTTTCAGCGATTCTAGGGCCGAATGGGGCGGGAAAGTCGACCTTACTTTTGATGATGGGAAGACTATTAGAAAGTGATCAAGGACAGGTTATCTTAGACGGGCGTTCGATCGACTCCCTTTCAAAAAATGATTTGGCTCGGCAAGTGTCAATTCTTCGTCAGGAAAATCATTTAACGGCGCGGGTTACAGTGAAACAACTGGTATCGTTTGGTCGATTTCCTTATACTCGAGGACGTATTAATCAAGAGGATGATCGGATCATCCAGCAGTATTTAAACTTTTTAGATTTAGAAGATCTGAGTCAGCGTTATTTAGATCAACTGTCGGGCGGACAACGTCAAAAGGCCTATGTAGCTATGGTATTAGCTCAAGAAACTCCATATATTCTTTTAGATGAGCCTTTAAATAACTTAGATATGGCTGCCTCAATTCAAATGATGCATTATTTGAATCAGATTGTTACAGAGTTAGGGCGAACAGTTGTGGCCGTACTGCATGATGTGAATCTTGCCAGCCGATATTGTGATTGGCTGTTTACTCTAAAACAAGGACAATTGATACAAGAAGGATCTCCTTATCAGGTGGTCACATCTTCGAACTTAGAAGAAATTTATGGAACACAGATCGAAGTTATCCAAGGGGATAGAGGGCCGGTTGCTATTTACTAAAGAGATTGCCACAAAAAAGAGGTGCTTTATGAATAAAACAAATGAAACACGATTCTTAATCGTTCGTTTAATTGTATTTGGACTGTTAATAGCCATTCAAATGGCTTGGATTTTGGTAATAATTGAGGGTCTGTTGAGTTATTCTGCTTTGCTGAATATGGTCTTAAGTTTGCTCTCTTTTCTAATTATTTTATATTTAATGAATAAAGATGATAGTCCTGCTTATCGGATGTCGTGGATTATATTGATTGCGCTCTTTCCATTACTTGGTTCGTTATTTTATCTTTTTGCAGGTAATAAACGCCCTTTAAAAGAAATGACCCGACGTATTCAAAATCAAGTAGAAAATCATCGAGTGGATCGACAAACTGTCCCGGATGCATTACCAATTCTTAAGTATAGATCTAATCGGTTATCCTCGATTGCTAAATATGTTTCAGATTTTGCCGGGATGCCTGTTTTGGTTAATCAAGAGGTCGATTATTACCCAAATGGAGAGTCTGTCATGGATGATTTAGTGGCAGACTTAAAAGCAGCTAAGTCGCACATTTTTCTTGAGTTTTTTATTATTGAAGAAGGACAGATGTATAATCAGATTTTTGACGTTCTCAAGCAAAAAGCTAAAGAAGGAGTAGACGTTCGCTTAATCTATGATGATTTTGGATGTTTGTTACGTTTGAATGATTCTTTTGTGGAAGATATGGCACGGTATGGAATCAAAGCCCTAAAGTTTAACCCTGTTCGCCCTATCGTATCCTTAGTCTATAACACGAGAGATCACCGAAAATATATCATTATTGATAACGAAGTGGCTTATACGGGTGGGGTTAATATTGCGGATGAATATATCAATAGGAAGAATCGTTTTGGTTATTGGAAGGATACGATGATTCGTGTTAAAGGGGGCGCTGTTTGGAATTACGCTCACATGTTTCTTTTGTTATGGAATGCTTATAAGAATGAAGATTTTGATTTTACAAAATTTGATCATCTTGCTAGTTTAGATCAAAGTCGTCAAGCTTTAGTAGAAAATCCAAATAAACTTTCATTTGTTCAACCTTTTTCAGACTCACCATTGGATAGCGAGCCTTTAGGAGAAAATGTCTATCGAGAAATCCTCAATGCGGCAGAGGATTATGTATATATTTATACCCCTTATCTAGTGATTTCCTATGAATTACAGACGGCCATGATTTTAGCAGCCAAAAGAGGGGTGGATGTAAGGTTGATGACACCAGGAATTCCAGATAAAAAAATGGTATATCGGATCACGAGGTCTTATTATCGTCCTCTGATTGAAGGCGGTGTTCAGATTTATGAATATCTTCCCGGGTTTTTACATGCTAAATCCTTTGTATCTGATGATCGAGTTGCTATTGTAGGGACGATTAATTTAGACTATCGTTCTTTATATTTACATTTTGAAACAGGAACACTCCTTTATTTTCATCCTCAAATTAAAGCCATTAAAGCAGATTTCTTGGAGGCTCAAGAAGAAGGCAAACGAATTCGTGAGAAACATTTACGAAGAACGGTTTTTGGTAAGATTACCGATGCCTTGTTAAGACTTTTGGCACCATTTGTTTAGAAGGGGTGAAAAAGCGCTTTATCTGCGGTATAATGAATTTATAGAACAATTTTAGAAAGTAGGTGAAGTGATGAGTGTTGTAGATTTGCCTTTGCAGGCAATTAAACAATCAGATATCTTCCAGAACGATCTCCTATTAGAAATACTCGATCTCAACGGAGAACAACTAACGTATTACTTTGAAGATAAGCTTATTGAAAATCCTTTTATCGAGTTTGAGTATCCCATTGAACATCGTGTGAATCAAGTGCCGGTAGATCGGCATGGACATGAAGCTGATCCTGCGATGGATCAACAAAGTCCTTGGTTAGCGCAAACTTTGGAAACTTTTTTATATGAACAAACAATGTTGCATCGGCACACGGTTATTCGAGATGTCATGGTTGCATTGATTGACTATATTGATGATCAAGGCTATTTACCTTATACCTACGAAGAATTAGCCGCTAAGCTGCATCAAGATCCTATTGTTGTCTTAGATGCGATTACTCTTTTGCAGCAATTAGAACCAGCAGGAGTGGCTGCGTATAATGTCAAGGAATGTTTATTGTTGCAGACTTTACAAGATAAGCAGGCACCAACGAGAGCTGCTTATCTATTAGAGAACTTTTTTGATAATTTAAATCATCAGGATTATGCAGCGATTCAGGCTACAACGGGTTTGAGCGAAGCGGTAATTCAGGAATGTGTTTATTATTATCATTCACTTCGTCCGGTCCCTGCGTCTTTATTTGAATCTCGCCCAGTGACGGGATCGATTCCCGATGTCAAAGCTTCTATTGATCAAGATCAAGTGAAGTTGGAGTTTAATCATCAGTATTATCCAAGGTTAAAGTTTAATCAAACATATTATCAAGAGATGACCGAGCAAGAAGATTCAGACTTGCAAGCCTACATTCAAAAGCATTATCATCAATATCAAAGCATGGAACAAGCCTTAAAATTGCGAGAACAATTAATGCTTGCTGCAAGTCAATTGATTATTGATCATCAAAAAGATTTTTTCTTAAAAGTTACGCCAACTCCGAAACCTTATTTAATGAAGGATTTAGCCGAACAAATGGGCTTATCAGAAGCTTTGGTACGATTAATCGTGATGAATAAAAACTTGATGTTTAATGAAGTGGTCTATTCTTTATCAGATTTTATCAATGTTTCTGCTAAAGTAGGTCGGTCAGGATTGTCAGCCTTGAATATTCAAGCCTTGATAAAAAATATTATTCACGAGCAGGGGTCAGCTATTACCGATCAAGCAGTGGTTGAATTATTAGCCAAAGATCGCATTATGATTAGTCATCATTTAGTAAAACGTTATCGTGATAGCATGAATAATGATCAGCCATAAATTAAAAGAGGGAATCATGTCGATTGCGACATGATTCCTCTCTTTGCTATTTTTAATGCTTTTTATCTTTAATGAGTTTAAAATTCAAAAAAGTAAGGTTGACGGAAGAAGGGATCTTCCATCAACCTTATTTATATTTTAGAAAATCATTTTATTCAATCGATACGTCATCTTGGGTTAAAGCTTCATTATAATAGATTGAATGGGTGTTGCAAACTAAATGTAAGGGAACTAATTCTTCGCTTGCGGGATCGTAATATGCAATGACAATCAGTCGATTTCCCAGTACGCTTAATGCATGATTAATTAATCGGGCATCGTGGTTATTAGCAAGATTTTCACAATAGCGATAGGATTGGGGGAGAATCAAGCGTGGAACTTGGACTTCATCTCCTGCTACAGTCATTGTGACTTGGTCAATAGCCAGATTTAGTTGGCTAAGATCACTCTCTTTATTAACAAGGGTTAATATTTTTTCTAAATTTTCTGGGACAAGTTCTTCCTGGCTGGCTGATTTTTCTTGGTCAGAAAGTTCTTCTTCATAGTACTTATTCATCGCTTGATTTAAGTCCTGAATGACAGTTTTATCTTGATCAAGTGTTAGATAAGGATAGCTAGCTTGTTCTTCAAGTTGTTCGTTTAGCAAGCGTAAATCCTTTGGCAGTTGGAAAGGATCTATGGATTCTGATTCGTTGGCAAAGACAGTGGGTGCTAGACTAACACAAGTGATGAGGCAAACTAGCAAAAATTTGATATTTTTTAGCAATTTTTTCATAAAGCATTCTCCTTTTCATAGTCAACCTAATTCTAACAAATAATACTTACGCTTAGGTAACAAGTATTTAACAAATTATATTAAAAACGATCCAGATGCATTGCAATCTAAGTTGAATATGCTACACTAGTAGAAGAAATTTAAGGTCTTTTAAGGCATTCCTGTGAGGATGCTAAAGTCTCAAGTTAACTAAAGGCCCTATTTTCGAATACAAGGGCTATTTTTTATGCCCTAAAAAGGGAGAATACTATGGAAAAAGTGACAACATTAATTTTACAACCCTCTGAAAAGCCAAGTTTTGCCAAGGGGTTACTACTTAGTTTTCAGCACGTCTTTGCGATGTTTGGGGCAACGGTTTTAGTCCCTTTAATTTTAGGCTTATCTGTGTCTACGGCTTTACTAGCCAGTGGTGTGGGAACCTTAATATATATTACAGCGACGAAATCCAAGGTTCCGGTCTATCTTGGTTCTTCTTTTGCTTATATTACAGCCATGTCCTTAGCTATGGAGCAGATGGGTGGGGATATTTCTGCAGCTCAAACGGGGATCATGATGGTTGGACTAGTCTATGTCTTGGTATCTTTGATTATTTCTAAGACAGGGACTAAGTGGTTGAATAAGATTCTACCCCCTATTGTGATTGGACCCATGATTATGGTAATTGGCTTGGGATTAGCATCATCTGCCGTAACGAATGCTGGGCTCGTATCTGGTGGAGATTGGCGAAATGTCCTTGTAGCAGTTGCTTCCTTATTAATTTCTGTATTTATTCAAGTATACACTAAAGGTTTCATACGAGTTATTCCATTTTTAATTGCGATTGTGGGAGGTTATATTATAGCCTGCCTATTAGGAATGGTTGATTTTGGACCGGTAATTGAAGCAGCATGGATTCAGTTGCCTGATCTCAGCTTACCATTTGCGACACCGATAGAAAATTGGAAGCAATATCACTTTTATTTTGGACCGGAAGCGTGGGCAATCATACCGATAGCTTTAGTGACTGTTTCAGAACATACAGGGGATCATATTGTTCTAGGGGAAGTTTGTCAGCAGAATTTCTTAGAAGATCCAGGATTAAATCGTACTCTATTAGGGGACGGTGTAGCTACTTTTGTGTCTGCTTTTATTGGTGGACCTGCTAATACGACTTATGGTGAAAATACAGGTGTCATCGCTTTAACCAGAGTGGCTTCTGTGAATGTTATTCGTAATGCAGCCCTGATTGCAATAGCCCTTAGTTTTCTAGGAAAATTTAATGCCTTAATTGGAACCATTCCGCCAGCTGTTCTAGGAGGTATGTCGATTCTACTCTACGGTGTTATTGCCAGTAACGGATTGAAAGTTTTAATTCAAGATCGGACTGATTTTACGCAATCACGTAACTTGATTATTGCCTCAGCCATGTTGGTAATAGGTTTGGGTGGTGCAGTTCTTGATTTTGGAGGATCCTTTGTTCTTTCGGGGACGGCCCTATCCGCCCTGGTCGGAATTGCTTTAAACTTAATGTTAAAAGAAGAAAAAACTGACCATGATTAATGACGATTAATTTAACAGGTAACATGGAGACTGCAGGAACTAGCCTGCGGTCTTTTTTGTTGAAGAAGCCTAAGCTCAAGAATAGTTTTTTTAAGAGGCTTTTGATAAGATACATATAAAGAACTAATCTTTAGAGGAGGAGAATCAATGTTTCCTTATGGCTTTTATTTTGATAGCACCTATATTTATGTGTTAATTGGTATGGGCTTAGTGATGCTGGCTCAATATCTTGTTAAATCGACATTTTCAAAGTATAACCAGTATGCGACCCAAAAAAATATTTCTGGTCAACAAGCTGCCGATCATATTTTAAGGGCAAATAATATCCATGATGTTCGTATTGAACGGGTGAGGGGTGCTTTGACGGACCATTATGACCCCCAAAACAAAGTGCTAAGATTATCGGATGCCACCTATGATCAAACATCGATTGCAGCGGTAGCGGTAGCGGCCCATGAATGTGGTCATGCTGTTCAAGATGCCGTGGGTTATCCTTTGTTAAGGTGGCGAGCTGCTTTAGTGCCAGTGACACAATTCGGTTCTTCGATAGGAATGCCCTTGATTATTATTGGTTTCTTGTTTCAACTGACAGGCTTGATTTGGGTTGGTATTATTGCCTTGTCAGCAGCATTGTTATTCCAATTGGTGACTCTACCCGTTGAATTAGATGCCTCTCGTCGTGCTCTAAAGAGCTTAGAAGCAGAAAATGTATTTCGGAGTGAAGAATTACCAGCAGCAAGGAAGGTTCTCCGGGCAGCGGCATTTACCTATTTAGCAGCAACTATTTCAACCGCTCTACAAATATTCCGTTTAATTCTTTTATCCAACCGATCTAGAAGAGATTAGTGAGGAGGGAATCCATGGCTAAAATCTGGCAAAAGCTAAATCGATTCAAATGGAATCCTCGAATGGCGAAGGAGTTACTTCAAGAGAGTCAGCAACAAGTTGATCGAATGCAACCAGTTAATATTTTATTGGTCGGTAAGACAGGTGCTGGCAAATCAACGCTGATAAATGCTTTGTTTCGTGAGGAGGTTGCAAGAACTGGTATGGGGCTACCGGTAACGGATCACTTGATAAAGTTAACTAAAGAGGGGATGCCTATTACTTTATATGATAGTCGGGGATTGGAATTGGGTCAGTCTGAACAATCTCAAACGATTCAAGGAATATTTGAGTTGATTGATTTGCAGAAAGCAAAAGGACCCACAGAAGCGATTCACTTTGTTTACTATTGTATTCATGGCGGAATGGGTCGAATTGAAGAACAAGAACTTCTTTTAATCGAGCACCTGAGCCAAAAACTACCTGTTATTATTGTGATTACGCAAGCCTATAGTCAAGCTAGTTTTGAATTTAAGCAGTATTTAGAAGCCCATCTCAGTCAAGTTAAGGCCGTTATTCCTGTCTTAGCTAAGCCAGTAAAATTAGCCAATGGTCAAGAAATGGCTGCTTTTGGATTAAAGGAATTGATAATGACGACAATGGCAATTCTACCAGAGGAGCTTCACCAGGCTTTTATCAATGCCCAACAAGCCGATATTGATTTGAAAGTTACTAAGGCGAAACGTTGGGCTAAAACATATATTTCATCTGCTTTCGGTATTGGTTTTATCCCGATTCCTGTTGCAGACGCTTCTTTATTAGTGCCTATGCAAATTAGCATGTTGGCTCAGATTACGGCTTTGTTTGGTTTATCTTTAGATATGGCTCAAATAATGAGCATTTTAGCCGGTATTGGAGGAACGAGTGGGGCCACAGCATTAGGCAAATATATTGTAACCTCTATGATTAAATGGGTACCAGGCTTATCTTTTTTAGGGGGTGGCTTGTTAAATGGAACGACTGCCGCAACATTAACGATGGCTTTGGCTTATGCTTACATTGAAGCATTAAGAAAAATTGCTGTTTCTGAATCTCAGGGTAAGAGGATACCATTGAGACAAATACAAACTTTGATGAGGCAACAATTTAAGCGTGAATTGCAGCACGGTCAAAAGTTGTTTTCAAGCAAACAAGGTCAAGCTATCTTGAAAAAATGGTTAGAATCGAATAATAAGTAATGACAAAATAAAAAATGCTGGTGACACGTATTTAGCATCTAGACTTGACAATGGTGACGGATCATTTTATGATAAACCCTAGCTATTTAGTAATTATTACTTTTTGTGGTTCGGAGGGGTCACATGGAAATATTAAAAGTAGAAGATTTATCTTTTTATTACGATCAGGAAAAAGTATTAAATCAAATTAACTTCACCATTCATGAAGGAGAATTTGTCATTTTAACGGGAGAAAATGGGGCAGCTAAATCAACGTTAATAAAAAATATTATCGGTTTATTTAAACCTGCTACAGGAAAAGTATATTTAGCACCTAAAAATTCTCGCGGAGGGAAATTATCAATTGGTTATGTTGCTCAAAATATCAATGCTTTCAATGCGGGATTCCCTTCAACCGTTCAACGATTTGTTGAGTCAGGACGCTATTCCCAAGGGCGTTGGTTTAAGCCTCTCGACGATAAAGACTATGAGCACGTTGATCGGGCTCTTGATGCAGTAGGTATGGCTCATTTGCGGCATCGTCTGATCGGACAGTTATCAGGTGGGCAAAAGCAGAAGGTGATACTCGCACGTATTTTTGCCTTAGACCCCGATTTTTATGTGCTTGACGAGCCCACAGCGGGTATGGATAGTCAATCAAGGAAAAGTTTTTATCGTTTATTACAGCACTTGACTAAAGAACATGGAAAGACAATTATGATGGTCACGCATGCTGATGATGAAATAGAGGGCTTCTATGATCGTGAAATTCGTTTAATCAGAGAGGAGGGGTCACCGTGGAGATGTTTCAGTATGAATTCATCCAACGAGCACTCATTGCTGGATTAGCAATGTCTTTTATCACGCCGATTATCGGTTTGTTTTTAATTTTACGTCAACAATCCTTATTGGCGGATACCCTTTCTCATATTTCTCTAGCCGGGGTAGCTTTAGGTTTGTTATTACACATTTCACCGACTTATGCAACCTTGTTAGTGGTTGTTTTGGCTTCTCTAGGTATTGAATATCTTCGAACGATTTATCGTGATTTTTCAGAAATATCAGTCGCTTTGATGATGTCTACTGGGATGGCCTTAGCCCTAGTTTTACTCAGTTTAAATACGAGCCAGAGTAATTTCCAAGTGGATCAGTTTTTGTTTGGTTCAATTATTCTGATTCAAGCGAATGAATTAAAATTATTAGTCACGGTAGCTATTTTGGTCATGGCCCTATATTTAATCTTTCGCAAACCTCTCTATGTGGTGTCTTTTGATGAAGCAACCGCTCGGACCTCGGGGTTGCCGGTTAAATTTATCTCTACTTGTTTTTCAGTATTAACAGGTGTAGCGATTTCAATTATGATGCCGATTGTGGGTGCTTTATTAGTATCAGCTTTAATTGTTATCCCATCAGCAACTGCCATTCGGATCGCACGTTCTTTTAATCAAAGCATTGTGATTGGTATTATCATTAATATGCTTGGGATTCTTGTGGGCCTGGTATGTTCTTTTAACTATGACACTCCGCCTGGGGCAAGCATTACCTTATCTTTTATGGGGATTTTCCTTATTGTAACCCTGGGGCAAAAAATTTATCAGACTTTTCAAAAGAAAAGACAAGCTAATTTAGAAATTCGTTCTTAACATAATTGCCTTTTTAAATAAAGCTGTGATCCTTGGATCATGGCTTTTTGCTATATTTGAAACTGTTAAGTAATCGTGATAAAGTAAAAAAAACAGTTAAAGGAGTAAGAAGAATGGCGAATGATCATGGGACTTTCAAATATAAACGAAACCAGCGATTAATTGCGATGACGCAAGTATTAATGCAAGCGCCCAATCAGTTAATTAATTTTGCTCGTTTTACCCAGGAATTTGGGTGTGCAAAGGCCTCTGTTTCTGAAGATATCGAGATGATCAAGGAGGTTATGCTTGCTCGTCAAACAGGTGTCGTTGAAACCTTTACCGGAAAATCCGGCGGGGTTATTTTTAGACCGGCTTTATCGGAAAAAGCTGTTCAAGATTTACAGACTTTAATTCAGGACAAGATGTTGGAAGGCAAACGGATTTTACCTGGTAATTATATTTATGTGAATGATCTACTACAAGATCCATATATTTTAAAATCGATCGCTCAATTAATAGCCTTTAAGTATTATTCAAAAAAAATTGATGCTGTAGTGACGATTGAAGCCAAGGGAATCGGCTTAGCAGCGATGGTGGCTTCATTTTTAAATGTTCCCTATGTGGTCGCAAGAAGAGAATCTTCCAAAATTGAGGGATCTACCATTTCGATTAATTATATATCTGGATCACACCAAGTGGTTCAAAAAATGGAGCTATCCAAGCAATCGCTACAAGCTCATTCAAAAGTACTAATGGTAGATGATTTTCTACGTAATGGGGGAACGATGGCCGGTTTATTAAGTTTGATGGAAGAATTTAATTCTAAGGCGGTTGGTATTTGTGTTTTCGCAGAAAATAAAGCACAAGGGCGTGTAGCCTTACCAAATTATCAAGCTTTATTTGAAACAAGCTTAGCCTATAATAATGAGGTGGGGCATCATCAACTAGAAACCCAATTAGGGAATTTTTTTTCAATCGGCGAAGGCGGATGGATAAATAACATAGGAAGCGTTATAATGTAGGTAAACGTGTTGAAAAGGGGTGTTGATTGAGTGGAAAGAATGGCAGTCATATTAGCTGCAGGATTGGGTACTCGGATGAAGTCGTCTTTGCCAAAGGTGTTACATCCGATTTCAGGCTTGCCCATGGTGGGACATGTACTGCGTGCGGTTAATGCGTGCCGTGTAAGTGAAAAGGTAACAATTGTTGGAAAAGGTGCTGATTTAGTTAAGCATGAATTGGCAGATCAATGTCAGTTTGTTATACAGGATCAGCAGTTGGGAACAGGACATGCAGTCTTACAGGCAAAGGAACTCCTTCAAGATAAGCCAGGTAATACCTTGGTGGTTTGTGGAGATACGCCACTTCTAAAAGGATCAACTTTAAATGATTTGTTCACATACCATGAGACAAGTCAGTCAAAAGCGACGATATTGACTGCAGAAATTGACGATCCTAAAGGCTATGGCCGAGTTATCCGTGATCAAAACGGTGGAGTTATACGGATTGTTGAAGAAAAAGATGCAAAAGATTCTGAACGGCCTGTTCGAGAAATTAATACCGGCACTTATATCTTTGACAATCAGGCTTTATTCCAAGCATTAGAACAAGTGGGAAATGATAATGCTCAAGGTGAATATTATCTTCCGGATGTTATTTCTATTTTAACGAATCAATCTGAAAAGGTATCTGCTTATGTTATGGAAGATGTGAGTGAGTCTTTAGGTGTCAATGATCGTTTGGCGCTTTCTAAGGCTCAATTGCTAATGAATCGTCGACTTGTTGAAGATCATATGCGTCAGGGTGTGACTTTTACGAATCCGGATTCGGTGTACTTAGAAGTGGATGTTACGATTGGCTCAGATACAGTTGTAGAAGCTGGTGTTCAACTTAAAGGGAAAACCAGTATTGGAAAAGGATGTTTAATTGGAGCGCATTCAGAGATTGATTGCTGCGTGATCGGAGATGGAGTGCAAATTCGTCAATCCTTCTTGGAACATTCACAGATTGCTAAGCAGGTAACGATTGGACCATTTGCTCATCTAAGACCCCATAGTAATTTAGGTGAGGGCGTTCATATTGGTAATTTTGTGGAGGTAAAAAATGCGACCCTACACGCAGAAACAAAGGCTGGGCATCTCGCTTATATTGGCGATGCAGAATTAGGTGAATCAGTTAATGTTGGCTGTGGTGTTATTTTTTGCAATTATGATGGTAAAAAGAAACATCATTCAAAGATTGGCGACCAAGTATTTCTTGGATCCAATTCAAACATTGTCTCGCCAGTTGTGGTGGGGGATCGATCGGTGATCGCTGCGGGATCGACAATCACGGAGGATATCGATTCAGAAAGTTTGGGGATTGCACGAAGTAGACAGGTAAATAAAGCAGATTATTGGCAAAAATTTAATACAAACAAATAGAAAGAGGGATTTCCTTTGACGAATATGAATCATTACGCCGACCCAAAGTTGAAGATCTTTGCATTGAGTTCCAACCAACCTTTAGCGGAAAAAGTCGCTCAAGCGGTTGGCCTCGAGCTTGGTAAGGTGTCTTTAACCCACTTTGCTGATGGGGAGATTCGTGTTAACATTGAAGAATCGATTCGCGGTTCGCATGTTTATATTGTTCAATCAACATCTAATCCTGTGAACGATCATTTGATGGAATTGTTAATTATGGTAGATGCTTTGCGTCGAGCTTCTGCAAAAACGATCAATGTGGTCGTTCCTTATTATGGGTATGCCCGTCAAGATCGTAAGTCCCAGTCTCGTGAACCCATTACGGCTAAGTTAGTAGCCAATATGCTTGAAAATGCAGGTGTTAATCGCTTAGTAGCTTTAGACCTTCATGCGGCACAAATTCAAGGCTTCTTTGATATTCCAGTTGATCACTTGTTGGGGGCACCCTTACTCGCGAATTACTTTATTGATAATAATTTGGTGGGGGATGATGTCGTGGTTGTATCTCCAGACCACGGAGGCGTGACACGCGCCCGTAAATTAGCGGAATTTTTAAAGTCGCCGATTGCCATTGTGGATAAGCGCCGTCCCCGTCCTAACGTCGCTGAAGTGATGAATATTGTGGGATCGGTTGAGGGTAAACGAGCTGTTATCATTGATGATATGATTGATACAGCTGGAACGATTTCGATTGCGGCACAAGCCTTAGTGGATCGCGGTGCTACAGAGGTCTATGCTTGCTGTACCCATCCGGTTTTATCAGGCCCTGCCATTGAACGATTGACAAATTCCGTCATTAAAAAAGTGATTGTAACAGATTCGATTCTGTTGCCAGAAGAAAAACGGATTGATAAAATCGAAATTGTATCGGTCGCACGACTAATTGGTGAAGCGATCAAACGAATTCATGAAAACCGCTCTGTTTCACCCCTATTTAATGAAAAATTTTCTAATAAATAATGATGGTTCGTCCGATAAGGGGTAAGCGATCGATTATGCATAGAGGCTGTGACATTTTAGTTACAGCCTCTTTAAATTAGTTTTTAAATAGTGAACGGATAATAATTATATACTTATGTAAGTTATTTTATTTAACTTTGAGTATCCACTCGTTCAAACAGTTCGATTAGACTCTGCTTCTTTTAAATAGAATTCATGGAATAAATTAAAAATGTCAACAAAAGATGGAATACGATGGTATAATAGCGATATTAGCTTTATGAAAAGAGGTTTATAATGACCCATAAAAAAGAATTGAATAATTTATTGCGGATTGTTGTAGTATGCATCGCTTCCTTGGTCAACTTATTGAGTATTTATGTATCGTTTTATTTAAAATTTTGGACACAAATCCCAATGCGTAACTTTCAAGCTTTTCAAGCATCTTATCTTTGGATTTTGTTGGGTTTTATTGTGATCCATATTCTATTTGGGACATATATTTTTTACAATAAAACTTATTTGGATTTGTTTTATTTTACCTTTTTAGGCCAGGTCTTTATGATGGTTTTTATGATGGCTTTGAGCTATGCGGGAGCTTGGCTGACTTTCCCCAGATCGGTTATTTTACTGAATTTATTAGTAGGGACTGGGCTTTTATATGTCTTTAATGCCTTTTCCTACTGGCTATATCATCGTTTGTCGGGACGAAAACGGATTATGATTTTAGGTCAAAAGGATCAGGTTTTTGAAGCGGTTGTCAATTTCTCCCGAATGACTAACCAACGACATCAAGTAGTATTTGTTGGATTTGAGGATTACTATCAAAAAGTACAGGATTATAGTGATCAGATTGATATTGTTTATTTAACGGGTTATGTTGAAGAAGCAGAACGTTTAAGAATCTATGAGTATCTTATGCGTCAAGATAAGAAATTATTTTTAGGCACTCAATTTGCTAATTTAATGATGGTCAATCCTAATATTATGTCATTTGAGGATGAAAGTATTATTGAACTATCCGGATTTTCTATTCCTTTTGAACAAGCTATTCTTAAGCGGTCGTTAGATATTTTGGTGGCTTTAACTTCTCTAGTCCTGTTATCGCCGGTCATGTTGGTAACGGCGCTAGCGATTCATTTTGATAGTCCGGGACCCGTTTTTTATAAGCAAGAACGCGTAACTAAGGGACAAAAAGTTTTTAAAATTTTAAAGTTTCGCTCAATGAGCCAAGAGGCAGAGCAAGTTTCTGGCCCTGTTTTGGCAAGCTCCAATGACCAACGGATCACCAAGGTGGGTAAGTTTATTCGATCTACCCGAATCGACGAGTTGCCGCAAATGATTAACGTTTTAAAAGGAGAAATGTCCTTGGTGGGTCCAAGGCCTGAACGACCTTTTTTTGTTAACCAATTTAAGCAGCAGAATCCATATTATGACCTTAGGCATCAAGTTCGGGCTGGAATTACGGGCTATGCGCAAGTCTATGGAAAATATGCGACAGACTTCAATAGTAAGCTAAATTTTGATCTCTTGTATATTAAGAAGTATTCTTTAGCCTTTGATTTTAAATTGCTATTTCAGACTTTAAAAATTCTCTTCGATAAAGTTTCTGCGAGGGGGATTGAAGAACAGACGCTTAACCAGCTTTCTTGGGAAGATTTCAAGGATCAACTTCAGATTTTGGAAGACTAACTGAATAGGAGTTCCTAGTAAAATAGGAAAAAAGGATTTACCGGCTTAGTGATATAAGTCGGTAAATTTTTGTTTGCTCGATAATATGCCATTGTTTGAAAGTATCTAACTTGTTTTTGCAGTGAGAGAATATGATACAATAGAAAGTGAATATTACAAGGTGGAGGATGAGGGGATGACTTATCGGTATCCAGATGATAGTTTGATGCTACATACAGATCTATATGAAATAAATATGTTAAAAACATACTGGGAAAAAGGAATCGATCAAAAACAAGCGGTCTTTGAAGTGTATTTTCGCAAGAACCCCTTTCAAAATGGTTATGCTATTTTTGCTGGATTGGAAAGGGTTATTAATTATTTAGATCAGTTTCGCTTTTCAAAATCAGATATTGAATACTTAGCTGGGTTAGGATTGTATTCACCAGAATTTTTAGATTATTTATCAAAAATGGAATTACAACTCACTGTTCGATCGATGGTTGAAGGAGAGTTATGTTATGCAGATGAACCACTTATGCAGGTTTCCGGTCCCTTGGGTCAGTGTCAACTAGTGGAGACGGCGATCCTAAATATCGTGAATTATCAGACCTTGATTGCGACAAAAGCAGCTCGAATTCGATCTGTAGCAGGTGAAGGAGACAGTATTGCTGAATTCGGTGCTAGACGAGCTCAGGAAATGGATGCTGCGGTATGGGGTGCACGTGCAACCTATATTGGAGGATTTAATTCTACTTCTAATGTTCGAGCTGGGAAGTTATTTGGTATGCCTATTTCTGGGACACATGCCCACGCTTTGGTGCAAGCCTACCGTGATGAGTATGAAGCATTTAAAGCATATGCTCAAACCCATCGAGATGTTGTCTTCTTAATTGATACTTATGACACTTTGAAATCAGGTCTTCCTACCGCTATTAAGGTAGCTAGGGAGATGGGAGATCAGATTAATTTTATTGGGGTACGGATTGATTCGGGGGATATGGCCTATCTATCGAAACGGATTCGGGAACAACTCGATGAAGCGGGTTTCCCAGAGGCACTAATTGTTGCTTCCAACGATTTAGATGAAAAAACCATTTTGAACTTGAGAATGCAGGGTGCTAAGATTAACTCTTGGGGTATTGGAACAAAAATCATTACAGCCTATGACCAACCAGCTTTGGGTGCAGTGTATAAATTGGTAAGTATTGAAGATCAAACAGGACACTTGGTTCCAACGATGAAGATTTCTTCTAATGCTAGTAAGATTACTACTCCAGGCGAAAAGCAAGTTTGGCGCATTACTCGGCAAAAAGATGGAAAATCCGAAGGGGATTATGTGGCTTTAATAGATGAAGAACTTAAAGGCTTAGATTCGCTTTATATGTTCCATCCGGTGTATCCATATATCAATAAAACAGTTAAAGAATTTAATGCCAGACCCTTACTCCAAGTAATCTATGATCAAGGACAACGTATCTATGATTTGCCGACCTTAGAAGAAATACGTCAATATGCAAAAAGCAATTTGGATTGTCTATGGGAAGAACATAAACGAATTTTAAACCCACAAATCTATCCAGTCGATCTGTCTACCAAGCTCTATCAGTTGAAGATGGATTCCATTGATGCCATTCGCCAAAGAGTCGCTGAAAATGCCAGAGTATTGGCGGATGAATTAGATTTGAGTGATGACTAGGGGGAGATTAGATGCGTTCTTTGCAAGCTGAAATTATGGAATTCTTAAAGGTTCAACCAATCATTGATCCTCAAGAAGAAATTGAACGTAGCATCCAATTAATGATGGATTACCTTAGCTATCATTCAGGGCTGACTAGTTTAGTTTTGGGTATTTCAGGGGGGCAGGATTCAACTTTGGTTGGAAAGTTAGCTCAAATGGCCATTGATCGATTAAGACAGGCCCATCCAGCCATCAATTATCGATTTATCGCAGTCCGTCTGCCTTATGGTGATCAATTGGACCAAGCAGATGCTCAAGCAGCCCTGGACTATATTAAAGCGGATCAGGTGATAACGGTTAATATTAAGTCTTCCACGGATAAGACGGTTCAAAGTCTACAAGAAGCAGGCCAAGAGATCTCTGATTTTAATAAGGGAAATATTAAGGCGCGGATGCGGATGATCATTCAATATGCTATTGCTGGCCAAAATCAAGGGGTGGTATTAGGCACGGATCATGCTGCAGAGAGTGTGACAGGCTTTTTTACCAAATACGGAGACGGGGCGGCAGATTTGATGCCGATTTGGCGGTTAACGAAATCACAAGGTCGTCAATTATTGGCTTATTTAGATTGCCCTCCTGCTCTTTATAAAAAAATACCGACCGCTGATTTGGAAGATCAGCGGCCGATGCAATCGGATGAGGAGGCTCTAGGTGTGTCTTATGATGAAATTGATCAATATTTAATGGGGCAGGCTGTTTCAGAATCGGCAGCTCGTGTCATTGAGAATTGGTATCTAAAAACGAAACATAAGCGTCATTTGCCCATTACTGTTTTTGATGATTTTTGGAAGTAGCAGATGAGAGAAGGGATACCTTGTTGCTAGTAAATTTGATGATTCGGGCTATACTTACTTGTTTGATTTCCAGTGTGCTGACCTATTCACTCATCTGGATTAGTCAAAAAGGCTTTTTGCCCAAAGATAAGAAAAGTCAAAAGCCTTTTTTTGGGGGTCTAGCGATCTATATTAGTTTTTGGCTTAACTATTACATGGCTTGGCCATATTTTGATACACGGCAATGGGGACTATTAATAGCTTCTACAGTGGTCCTTTTAACGGGTCTTTTGGATGATTGTCTGACTCTTAGCCCGGTGTTAAAATCAATCGGGATAATTATTGCTTGTCATTTGATTTATCGGGTGGATCATATTGTGTTTACTTCGGCGATTTTGGACACCTTTCCTAGCTGGATGAGCGGTCCCTTGGCCTATGTATTTACGCTTATATGGATCTATTTCTTGACGAATGCCTTTAATTTAATTGATGGGATTGATGGACTATCTTCCAGTGTTTCAATAACGAGTTTAGTCTCCATGATCATGGTGACGCTTAGTTTTTCGCTCACCATTCAGGTAGACTTTGTTTTGATGTTATTGTTACTTTTATCAGCAATTTTGGGTTTTTGGATTTTTAACTGGCCGCCTGCAAAAATCATTCTAGGAGATACGGGTTCTTTATTTATCGGGTTTATGTATGCAGCGATGACAGTAAGAAATTTGAAGCACGCTAGTTTGTATACCTTAGTTTTGCCAGTCTTAATTTATGCGGTGCCCTTGTTTGATACGATTTATGCGATTATTCGTCGATTTTTAAATGGACAGCCGATTACATTAGGCGATCGTGATCATATCCACCATCGATTGTTACGCCGGGGATGGACTCAGGGACAGATAAATTTTTTAATGATCATCATGACGATGATGTTCTCAGTTCTCGCTTTTGCCTTACAGGCTTATCCTCAATATAAGGTAAGCATTTTTTCTGTGATCATTATGATTCTACTATCTATGGCACTATGGACTTATTTTTTAGGAAAAGATAATCGATCGTGATTTTAGATTTAGGGCTTCTTTGAGGAGTTTTTAATGGGAAGATTAACTGGTCTAATGTGGTCAAATTGCCAATCAATTTGCTGATTAAAGCGGTCGGCTAATTGTTGTTCTAATAAGGCTGCTTCTTCTTGAGCAATAGCTATTTGATGAATGACCGTGTCTAGGTATTGGCTATCGAGTATTTGAGGAGGATTAGCTAGCTGTGAAATGAAATATTGAAAAGAATCATTGAGCTTGTATGCCATGTTCAGATTGATGATGGCCTGGTTGGTATTTTCAACGAGAGTACTTATTTGAAGGGCTTGGGAAGTGGCGGAGGAGTATGCCCGAATTAGCCCACCAGCTCCTAGTTTTATTCCTCCAAAATATCTCACGACGACGGCCATTAGGTAGGTTAAGTTCTCCTGTTTAAGAACTTCAAGGATAGGAATTCCTGCTGTACCGCTAGGTTCGCCATCATCGCTCATGCGTTGAATTTGGCCAGTATCTTCGAGAATATAAGCATAACAGTGATGTGTTGCTTTAGGGTGTTCTTTTTTGATTTGATCAAGATTGACTTGAAATTCTTCCTCATTCTGAATAGGAATTAAGTAGCTAATAAAACGGGATTTTTTAATTTCGAGTTCGTGAACGATGGTATCTTGAATGCTTCGGTAATTTATCATGGAGTCCACCTTTCTTTTGTGCTAGGATATACTTAACTTGCTTTAATAGATTAAATTGTAGCATATTCTTAATATCAAACGAATTAAATAACTTTTTTCTAGGAAGGATAAATGATGAAAACTGCTCTGATTGTTGATTCGACAGCATATTTAAATGAAGATATTGCCAACCACCCAGATGTTTATACAATTCCATTGAGTTTAGTTTTTGAGAATGGGACTTATTACCAAGATACGAGTGATCGATCGATTCAATTAAAATTTTATGAAGATCTAGAGCGATCAACGACTTTACCAAAATCGTCGCAGCCTCAACCTGGTAAGTACTATGAACTGATGGATACCCTTGTTTCAAAAGACTATCAGGCAGTTATTGCGATTCATTTATCATCAGGCATTTCAGGGGCGTATTCATTGGGTCAATCGATTATGCAGGAATATCAAGATCGATTAGAATGCTATTGTGTTGATTCTAAGTCTTCTTGTATTGTTATGGAAGTTTTGACGCGTTTAGCGATTGAATCATTAGAAAGTGGACTTTCTCCTCAAACGGTTGCCAAACAGTTAATTTGGCAGAGTCAGCGGGGTCAGACTTATTTAATGGTAGAATCGCTAGATAATTTAGTTAAAGGTGGACGCTTGAATGCGGCTGGGGCTCTTGTTGGTCAATTGTTGAAAATTCGACCGATATTATATTTTGATGAAGCAGGAAAAATCTTGCTTTTTGAGAAAGTGCGAACCAATAAAAAGGTCTTTTTAAGGTGGATAGAGCTCGCTCAAGCTGCGTGGGAAAAATATCCTGAGGGAGTCATTTTTATGTTAACTCATGCAGAGAACGAAGAGGCGTGTGATAAGATGAAAGACATGTTGTTACAAGCTTTTCCAGATTCAGACGTTTATATTAACTGCTTAGGACCAGTTATCACTACTCATACTGGGAAAGGCAGCTTAGGTTTTGGAATATTACCTAAGATCCAGAACGAACATTGTAAATAGCGCAAATTCCCCTTTTTGGAACTACTTGTATTTAGTTCCAAAGAGGGGGTTTTTTTATCGATTGGCAAGCATATTTTATAGGGCGGTTATTGAGTCGGTCTGAGATTCAGCAAACTTGCTTAAAGTATCAATTAGATGGTAAAGTTCCTGATGCTAATTTTTTAAGTCACTTTCAGCAGATTCCTGCCATCATAAAGCATGGTAATAGTTTTCGCTGTCAAAGATGTCATAATCATGATCCAAGGTGTTTTCCAATTTTAAATAGTGACCAGCAAATGGTTTTTTGTAGTGAATGTATCATGATGGGAAGGTTAACGAATAAGGATGTTTTATATTTTTTGCCAGAAAAACCTAATCGATCGCTTGCAGTAAATCAAGCATCGAAACTTACCTGGCAAGGCACATTATCTGAACAACAAGCACAAGCCAGTCAAGAAGCCCTGAAGGCTTTAGCCAATCCCGCTTGTCCGCACTTAATTCATGCCGTCACAGGAGCAGGTAAAACAGAGATGTTATTTCCAGTCATTGATCAAGTTCTTCAAAAAAATGGCAAAGTTGCAATTGCCTCACCGAGAGTGGATGTCTGCTTAGAATTAGCGCCTCGAATTGAAGCGGCCTTTCAAAAATGTCAGATATGTCTATTATATGGGAGTCCAGAATCGGCTTATATTCCGAATGATATTATGATATCAACGACCCATCAATTGTTACGATTTAAAGAAGCTTTTGATTTATTGGTGGTTGATGAGGTGGATGCTTTCCCTTATTTAAATAATCGTTCGCTCCATTACGCCGTGGCTAGAGCTGTTAAATCTACAGGAAAACTCTTATTTTTAACAGCGACTCCAGACAAGGTGTTAGAACAAGCGGTTAAACAAAAGAAGATCACAGCCAGTGTACTACCGGCACGTTTTCATGGTTATCCCTTGGTGGAACCGAATTTTATTTGGTTGGGGGAGTGGCAAGTAGCATTAAAAAAGCGAAAGAAGCGTTCGCGGCTAATGAGTTTATTAAAATATTATATGACCCTACAAGGACCTAAATTGATTTTTATGGCGAATATCCATTATGCAAAGATGCTAGCAGAATGGTTGAAAGAGATTGCTCCTCTTCTTAAAGTGGAGGCTGTTTATGCCAGTGATCCCCTTCGTAAAGACAAGGTATTAAAATTGCGCAAGGAGGAGCTCGATGTCTTGGTGACTACGACCATATTAGAAAGGGGTGTCACTTTTACTAATTGTCAGGTCTTAATACTCGGAGCTGAAGATCCTTTGTTTGATAAGTCTTCCTTAGTTCAAATGTCGGGGAGAGTTGGTCGAAAGGCGACGCATCCTAAGGGAATTTTGATCTATGGACATTGTGGCATTACTCGTGAAATGCGAAAGGCACGTAATGAAATTCGTCAGATGAATCGGATGGCACGTCAAAGAGGCCTGTTAAAGGAGGCCGAAATATGAGCCAAATCAATTGTTTATTATGTCAAGAATCGATCGAAGTGGAATTAACTTGGCAGGAGCTTTTCTCCTTCCAACCGATTCAAAAAACGCCTATCTGTCAAAATTGTTTAAAAAGATGGCATCCCTATCAAGTAGAGGAGAGTGCGTGTTCAGCTTGTGGCCGTCTATTGGGGGAGGGCCAAGAGGATATATATCATCAATCATATTCGGTTAATGATCGAGTGTATTGTCTGGATTGTTATCGCTGGTTGGGAAAATACCCGGTAGAGTTATTACATCATCGGGGAATGTATCATTATGAAGGGGGACTAAAAGATAGTTTATATTGTTATAAATATCAGGGAGATATCCGAATGGCTCAACTATTTGCTAAAGACTTAAAGAAAGTTTATCGTTTTTATCGTAAGTTTGATTGGTTAGTCCTACCTTCTTCTCCCGCCTCTTTAAATCAAAGGGGCTTTCATGCGACTGGCCAGTTGCTAAAAGCCGCTGGTATTCCTTTTCGCTGTCCTTTTATTTATAAGGGGGACGGTATTAAGCAGGCTAGTAAAAATCGTCAAGCACGTTTGAAATTAACGAATCCCTTTGAATGGGATTCCAAGCAACCTTTGTGTTTAAAGTCCAAACAAGCTCATCTACTTTTCGATGATGTCTATACGACGGGAGCTACCATGCTATGTGCAAAGGATTGTCTAAGTCGGCGTTATTTACAAGTCTATTCTAATTTAGAAAAGATTCGATCGATTAGTTTAGCAAGAGATTAATGAACAATGAGCTATAGCGTTTTCAAACTGAGGGTTTTATGTTATAATGAGATAAAGCTAATAGATAGCTTTTAACCTAAGAAGTATTGACTTAGGTAATTGAAATGAAATGAGGGATTTATATGTTTAACTATAATGTCCGTGGAGAGAATATCGAAGTCACTCAAGCGATTCGCGAGTACGCAGAAAAGAAAGTATCTAAGCTAGAACGTTTCTTTACTGATGTACCTAATGCAACAGCCTATGTTAATTTAAAAGTTTATCCAGATAAAACGGCTAAAGCTGAAGTAACGATTCCCCTTTCTTTCCTTGTACTTAGGGCAGAAGAAACGAATCCAGACTTATACGCTTCGATTGACTTTGTAGTAGATAAATTAGAACGTCAAGTTCGTAAATATAAAACAAAAATTAACCGTAAATCACGCGAAAAAGGTTTAGATTTTGCATTGCCACAATTAGATACTCCGGTTAAAGAGGAGTCTTCTGATTCTGATTTAGAGATCGTTCGTTCTAAGAAAATTGAATTAAAACCAATGGATTCTGAGGAAGCGGTTCTTCAAATGAATATGCTAGGCCATGATTTCTTTGTGTATCATGACCGTGATACCAATGAAATAAACATTGTTTATCGCCGTAAAGACGGACGCTATGGTCTGATTGAAACTGCTTCAATTGGTTAAAACTTATCGTAGGATATTATTAGGAATTAAGTGAGAGGATTCTTGCTTAATTCCTTTTTTGTATGCTAATTTTTTTAAGGTAACTTTTGGTTGGTAGAAAAGACTCAGAGAGTGTTTTGGCGAGTTTAAGCGAGTTGAAGTAATAAGGCATAGAAATATAACTTATATTAAAAGAGCTGGGACTATTTTGTCCCAGCTTTTGTTTGTTAAACTTATTACCAAATACGATAACCGACACTGGTTTCTAAGAGACCGCGCTCGATATCCCATCGGCAGTATTGTAGGTATATCATTTCATCGGTATTGCCATAGTAGGCTAGAAAAGGCATAGAGAGTCCGTCGTAGAAATAATTATATTGGTCATCACGTTGAAAATTAACCGTTTGTGTGAACTCATATCCCTTGGAATAGCCTTCTGCATCCGTAATAATAGCTTGGGTACCCACTTGTAAAATTCCTTGGTCAACCAAGGGATTAAAAGGGCCGGTGTAATTAACATAATCGTAATGGGCGAAGAAAGAATGGATACCGTTCATACCGACAGCCGCTGTGCCGTTTTCTAAGAGCACTTGTTCGATCTTACTAAAGTCATTGTTGAAAGAGGATCCGGTATTGCCGTAAAGGGGTTTAAAAGGAAATTCGTAATTATCTATTTTTAATGTATTAGGTGTATATCCCAGTTGTTGTCCTTTATCAGACATCTGGGGAGCCTTGCCGTTTTGATAGGATGCTGGATATTTGGCTTTATAATTGATGTGGTTTGGGTTTTTGTCATCATAACGATCAATCGGGATGCCTAATTTTACGAGTTGATCTACGATAACTTGGTTCCGGTCTTGTCCTTCTTTAATATCAAAATGAAAATCTTTTTCACTGAGAGATATTTCTTTGGCATTAGATTCTTCGGCTGAGATATGAGGGGTGGCCAAGTTAAAGCCGCTTAAGTAAAGTGCTATGCAGATAAGGCTGATGAATGCTTTATACTGTGATTGTTTCATTGAGTTACCCCTTTCTTCATTTTCTATATTATACCCTAAAATAGCTGATTACCTTGTGAACAATCTATGAATTAATTTGAATGAATTTGCAAGAATTGAAAATATGCTTTTAATTAGTGACATTTTAATGGTACAATAGTAAGGTGAATAAATTTGTCTTATACAGGCGATGTAAAAGGCTGAAAAGTGATAAAAGGAGTGTCAGGATGGCCAACTTTCTTAAGAATTTAATTGAGAATGATAATGCCGCATTACGTCATACAGGGAAACTTGCAGACCAAGTCATGGCATTAGAAGATAAATATAAAGCAATGACAGATGAAGAACTCAGAACACAAACGACTTTATTTAAAGAGCGTTTAGCAAAGGGCGAGAGTCTGGAAGATATTCAAATTGAAGCCTTTGCGGTGGTAAGGGAAGGTGCTAGAAGAGTCCTGGGGCTTTTCCCTTTTAAAGTACAAATTCAGGGTGGCTTTGTTATTCATAACGGAGACATTGCAGAAATGAAGACCGGTGAAGGGAAAACTCTAACGGAAACTATGCCTGTTTATTTGAATGCTTTAACCGGTAAAGGCGTTCACGTAGTGACTGTTAATGATTATTTAGCAACGCGGGACTCGAAAGAAATGGGAGAACTCTACCGTTTCTTAGGCTTAACAGTTGGGCTGAATCTTAACTCCATGAACTCAGCTGAAAAACGTCAAGCCTATGCATGTGATATTACCTATTCAACCAATAATGAATTGGGCTTTGACTATTTGAGAGATAATATGGTTGTTTATAAGGACCAAATGGTTCAACGTCCTCTATACTTTGCGGTAGTTGACGAGGTGGATTCCATCTTAGTTGATGAGGCACGGACACCGTTAATTATTTCTGGCCAAGGTGAAAAATCTAATATCTTATATAATCGAGCAGACTATTTTGTGAAAGGCTTGACGGAAGAAGAGGATTATACGATTGATCTTACTTCAAAATCGATCATGTTGACGGACCAAGGGGTCGATAAAGCTGAAAAAATATTCCGTTTAGAAAACTTATACGATGTAGATAATACAGCACTTGTTCACCACATTGACCAAGCTTTAAGAGCCAACTATATTATGATCTATGATATTGACTATGTGGTTGATGAAGGCGAAGTTAAAATTGTGGACCCATTTACTGGACGGATCATGGAAGGCCGTCGCTATTCAGACGGTTTGCATCAAGCGATCGAAGCCAAGGAAAATGTTGAAATTCAGGATGAATCAAAGACGATGGCAACGATTACTTTCCAAAATTACTTCCGGATGTATGAGAAGTTGTCTGGAATGACAGGGACGGCCAAGACTGAAGAGGAAGAGTTCAGAGAGATCTATAATATGAATGTTATTACGATTCCAACTAATCGTCCGGTTATTCGAGATGATCGACCAGATCTTTTGTATCCTAATTTGCGATCGAAGTTCAAGGCTGTAGTAAAAGAAATTAAACGGCGTCATGAATTAGGTCAGCCTCTGTTGGTGGGTACAGTAGCCGTTGAAACGTCAGAATATCTCTCTAATCTGTTGAAACAAGAAGGAATTCCTCACGAAGTTCTTAATGCTAAGAATCACTTTAAAGAGGCTGAAATTGTTATGCAAGCTGGCCAAAAAGGGGCAGTAACAATTGCAACGAATATGGCTGGTCGGGGAACCGATATTAAGTTAGGCTCAGGGGTTAAAGAAGTTGGGGGTCTGTGCGTTATTGGTACAGAACGTCATGAGTCGCGGCGGATTGATAATCAATTGCGCGGTCGGGCAGGACGTCAAGGAGACCCTGGAGCTTCACAATTCTACTTGTCCTTAGAAGACGATTTGATGCGCCGTTTCGGAACGGATCGTGTTCAAGCGATTTGGGAACGATTAAATATGGACGACGGTGAAGAAGATGATATGGCCATTGAAAGTAAGATGCTTTCACGTCAAGTAGAGTCCGCTCAAAAACGGGTAGAGGGAAATAACTACGATACTCGTAAGAGCGTATTGGAGTATGATGAGGTAATGCGTGAGCAGCGTGAAGTCATCTACGGTCAACGTTTACAAGTGATTAATGAACAGGAAAGTTTGACCGATTATGTCAAAGCGATGATTAAACGGACGATCGACCGTGAAGTTGCTTATGCAACAGAGGGCGATAAAAAAGAATGGAAGCTTGAAAGCTTATTGGATTTTGCGCATACTTGTTTGACGAGTCCAGACAAACTATCTCTTAGTGACTTAGAAGGTAAGTCACCGGCTGAATTGCGTGACTTCTTATATGGTCGTTCGGTAGCGGCATTGGATGAGAAGATTGCTTTATTAAATGGGCCTGAACAGGTCTTGGAATTTGAAAAAGTAATCATCTTACGAGTGGTCGACTCGAAATGGACTGACCATATTGATTCCATGGACCACTTGCGTCAAGGAGTGGGGCTAAGAGCTTATGCTCAGACGAATCCGTTGACGGAATATCAAACGGAGGGTTATGATCGTTTCCAAGAAATGATTGCAGCGATTGAGTATGACGTCACACGTTTTATTATGAAAGCTCAAATTCGTCAAAACATTGAACGTGAGCAAGTCAATGATCCAAGTCCAAGAATTGATCCAAGTTCAATGCCTTTACACCAAAGCCGTAAAACATTAAAAGGCTAAAATAATTAAATGAGCCCTTTGGACATTGGTCCCGAGGGCTCATTATTCTAACAAATTACATCCACGAAGTAAGATGGAGGGAAGATATGGAACTTTATGAAGTGAAGGATAAAATAGAAGAAGCCAACTTAACCATCCAGACGATCAGGAGGTCTCTTTGACTTGGATCAAATGGAAAGTGATATTGCACAGTGTCAAGATAGGATGGCTCAACCTGGTTTTTGGGACGATCAATCGCAGGCACAATCAATTATCCAGGAGATGAATGATAAGGAGTCTACACGCAATGCTTTCTTAAAGCTAGTGTCTGATTGGGAAGATTTACAAGTGGAAGTAGAGCTATATGAGGAGACCCTAGATAGACCTTTATGGGAGGAAATAGAAAAGAATTGTTATAAATTTGAACAAAACTTAAAGGCCTATCAACTTTCCTTGCTTTTATCCGAAGAACATGACCATTGTAATGCCATATTGGAAATCCATCCCGGTGCTGGTGGCAAAGAATCCCAGGATTGGGGGCAGATGTTGCTTCGAATGTATGAGCGCTGGGCTAGTCAGCATGATTATCACATTTCGGTCATTGATTATCAAAACGGCGAGGAAGCAGGCATTAAAAGCGTGACTTTAGAAGTGTCAGGGGATAAAGCCTATGGTTTCTTGAAGTCGGAAAAAGGAGTGCATCGATTGATCCGCATTTCCCCTTTTGATTCTAATGGGAAAAGACATACTTCATTTTGTTCGATTGATGTTACCCCAATGATTGATGACTCCATTGAGATCCATATTAATCAAGATGACTTAAGAATTGATACTTATCGAGCAAGTGGAGCAGGTGGTCAACATATTAATAAGACTTCATCAGCTGTTCGAATTACTCATATTCCGACTGGAATCGTGACACAAAGTCAAGCTCAGCGGTCTCAAATACAAAATAGAGAGCAGGCTATGGGCTTACTTCGTGCCAAACTGTATCAGCTTGAATTAGCTGATAAAGAAGCAGAGCTTCAGAAAATAAAGGGAGAGCAAAAAGAGATTGCTTGGGGTTCTCAGATTCGTTCGTATGTGTTTCACCCTTATCGCATGGTAAAAGACCATCGAACGAACTTTGAAAGCGCCAATGTTGATGCGGTAATGGATGGGGAGATCGATCCCTTTATCGACGCATATTTAAACTGGCATCTAGACCAGGAAAACTAAAGGAGAAATCAGGATGATCAAGTTAGTGAATGTCAGCAAACAATACGACAATAAAGTTTGGGCGCTAAAAAATATTTCACTCAGGATTGAAAAAGGAGAGTTTGTTTACTTAGTGGGACCGAGTGGATCCGGAAAGTCAACTTTGATGAAATTGTTGAATCGTCAAGAACAGGCAACCGCTGGAAAGGTTCAAGTAGATCAATTTAAGGTTGATCAATTAAAGAGAAATCAGCTTCATTTATTAAGAAGGCAAGTAGGGATTGTTTTTCAAGACTTTTGCTTGCTGCCTCAGGCGACGGTTGCGGAAAATGTGGCCTATGCTTTAGAAGTAACAGGTAAATCCAATAAGTCGATAAAAAAACGAGTCAATGAAGTTTTAGATTTAGTAAATTTACGGGCGAAAATGAATCAACTTCCAAGTGAGCTATCTGGTGGAGAGCAACAACGTGTTGCGGTGGCTCGAGCTCTTGCTAATCATCCAAAAATATTAGTGGCTGATGAACCAACGGGAAATCTAGATCCCGTGAATGCTGTTGAGATCATGCACGTTTTGGAAAGAATTAACCGTCAAGGGACGACAGTTTTGATGGGGACGCACAATGATACGATTGTTAATACACATCCTCACCGTATTCTTCAGTTGCATAAAGGAAGACTGGTCAGAGATATTGCAGTAAGGGGGGGACAGTATGAAAGCCGTGCGTAGTTTTTTTAGACATCTACGAGATGCTGGACGAAATTTTACCCGAAATGGTTGGATGACAACCGCCTCTGTTGTAATGATGAGTGTTACTCTATTTTTCTTAGGCTTGTTCTTTTTAGTGGCAGCGAATGTAGAACAACTCACTCATACCGTTGAAAATGAAATTCAAATTCGCGTGACCATAGATCCTATAGCCAATGTTGAAGAACAAAAAGAACTTGGCGAGCAGATCACTCAGATTCCAGCGGTGAGTCGTGTGGTTTATCGGTCAGCCCAAGAAGAGTTGGAAGAGTATAAGGATGTGATCACGGAGGATTTTGATGTATTAAATGATGAAAATCCCTTGAATGATATGTACCTCGTGACCGTTACTTCTGCAGATAAGATTGACGAAGTTTCTAATAAAATTTCTGATTTGGATTATGTACTCAATGCCAATGTAGGAAGCTTAGATATATCGGGATTGGTTACAGGAGTTAAGATTGTTCGTTATGTTATTGCATTATTGGCAGCGATATTTATCATTTTAGCAGTGATATTAATCTCAAATACGATTCGCTTAGCCATTCAAACACGATCAAGAGAAATCGAAATCATGCAGTTAGTCGGGGCTAAGCGATCCTATATCCGGGCACCGTTTACGATAGAAGGAGCAGTGATTGGAATGTTGGGAGCTTTATTTGCTTCTGCAATCTTATATGCTTCCTATCAAGGATTAATTACCCTTGCGCATGAGTTTTTAGCCTTTAATCCTAAACTGGCCTTGCCTGTTATGCCATACTTTATTTATTTAGCAGTGGCCTTGATGCTATTTGGAAGCCTTTTGGGGGTTGTGGGTGCTATGCGTTCAGTTCGTCGATTAGTGGATTAATAAAATTTTGATATAGAATAGAAAGGGGCTTTAACTTAGGTGGACATCTGAGTTAATGCTCTTTTTTTCTATGGAGAGTGTCTCTTTTAAGCTGTAACTTAATTTGTTAGAATAAATACAAATGAATAATTAGGAGGCGAAGGACAGTTGAAACATATTTTAGTAGTAGATGATGAGCCTTCGATTGTAATTCTATTAGAATATACTTTAAAACAAGCGGGATATAAGGTTTCAATAGCTCGTGATGGTAAGGTTGCCTATGATATGATCAGTTCACAAAATTTTGATTTAGTGCTTCTGGATATCATGCTACCAAAAATGGATGGTATGGAAGTCTGTCGTAGAATTCGTCAAGAACGGATTCAAGTTCCTATTATTATGTTAACAGCAAAATCTGAAGAATATGATAAAATTATCGGTTTGGAATTGGGAGCAGATGATTATATCACGAAACCCTTTAGCCCTAGAGAGGTGATCGCGCGAATCAAGGCGGTTAGCCGGAGAACCAATTCGCCATCAAACCGTCCGATTATAGAAAAAAATGATGCGTTAGAAAATCAACCATCATCATCTGAGAATCAAAGTTTGAAGGGCATTGTAAACTATGGTGATATCCAAATTGATTTAGATCATTTTGAGGTTTTAGTGAGGGGAGAAAAGGTGGAGTTAACTCCCAAAGAGTATGAATTATTGGTCTATTTTACTCAACGTCAGGGGCGAATTATCAGTCGGGATCAACTCCTAAATCAAATTTGGAATTTTGATTATGCGGGAGAGACTCGTATTGTCGATGTTCATATTTCACATTTACGAGAGAAGATTGAGGAAGATACCAAGAGTCCTAAATATATTAAAACCGTTCGAGGCTTTGGGTATAAGTTTGAGGTGCCTCGTGTATGATAAAAAAATTAGCTAGTAAAAAGGGCTTATTAACTGGCCTTTTTATAGTTTGTTTTAGTTCAATAATTTTAATAGTAGCTATATTTACTAGACAGATGATTTTTGAGGCAGTTAATCGACAATTAGATTTATATAGTCAAGTCCTTGAACCGGTGCTTAAACAAGAGGATGAGCTGATGATGGAATCGCTCCAAAAGTCTTTAGATACCAGTCAATCACAAATAGTGGTATTAAAGCAATCGTCGCAAGATCATACAGAACTAAAATGGTTCTGGTCTAATTCGGTGGGATCCAATCATCCTAAGAACGCATCTATCTTGATTGACAAACTGTCTAATCAGTCTTCTGAAGGATTAGTTAATTGGTATGATGATCATTATTTTTTTGCGGCTAAAAATTTTAAACTAGATGGTCAGTTATATTGGTTTATTATGAATCAACCTTTTTCTTATTATCAAGGTTATCGTCGCTATTTTTTATTCTCTTTTATTTTATTAGGTGCTTTATTAATCATGAGCTTTTTATTATTTAGTCGACGTCAAAGTGAAAAATGGTTGAATGTTATTGAGCCAATCAATCAAGCTTTGGATCACTTAGAGAGAACACCTTTGTATTATTTTAAAGAAGTCCCTGATAAAATGCCTGAAGTGGCCCAGCTAGTCAATCGGATTAATCGCCTAATTGATGATCGCGCAAAAGTTCAAAGAAAATATGCTAATCGAAAGAGTCAGTATTATCTCCTACTCGAAAACATTAATCTTGGTGTAATGGTTATTGATAATCAAGGGTTTATTCAGTTAGTTAATCCTATGATGGATCAACTATTAGGTATCAATAAATCAGCGAAAGGTCGCTCGTACCAAAGTGTGATTAAATCTTCACAATTAGTCCATTTAATTAAACAAGTGGGTCAAACTAAGAAGACCACCCAAGGAGAGATTGAATTTTATGTGCCCAAGACCATTTATTCGGAAGTAACAGTTTTACCCTATCATGACAGTCTTCAAAGGCCCTCCATTCTTGTTTTACTATATGATATTTCAAAAATTAAACGGCTGGAAGCAGTACGCTCTGAGTTCGTGGCGAATGCATCGCATGAATTAAGAACGCCGATTACTGCGATTAAGGGGTTTTCAGAAACGTTAAAAGACGGAGCGCTTCAGGATCCTCTTTTTGCAAAAGAGTTTGTGGATATTATTTATAAAGAAAGCAATCGTTTGGAAACCATTGTTGAAGATATCTTAGCTTTATCTCGTATTGAAAAAAATACTGACAATCAGGAAGAGACCGTCATGGATTTGGTTGAACTAGCGACCAATATTATTCAGAGTTTAAAGGCGAAGTTGGATAAAAAAGAGATTGATCTTGTTTTAAAAGGAGACTCTGAATTAGCTTATTATGGAAGCTACCATCGTATTGAACAAGTTTTAACAAACTTAATTGATAATGCCATTAATTACTCAGATAGAGGCGGGCAAATTACGGTTTCGATTGTTTCAAAAGGGAAGTATATTCAATTAACCGTATCGGATACTGGAATAGGAATTCCAGCGGAAGATTTGGAACGGATTTTTGAACGGTTTTATCGGGTAGATAAGGCTCGTAGTCGTAATTCTGGCGGAACAGGCTTGGGCTTATCCATTGTAAAAAATTTGGTTCACAATATGGGAGGAACGATTTCTGTCAAGAGTCAAGTAGGTAAGGGGAGCCGTTTTATTGTCACTTTACCCGTTAAAAACTAGAATAATTAAGAGCCCTTTTAGGGCTCTTTTTTGTAATCATTTTGTAATATATAAGGAAGGATCTTTACAGTGAATTTACAATGATCGAGTAGAATAGATTTGTTGAGTGATGAATCATTCAAAATTTGGGTAAGGAGTAGTGACGATGCAAGGTAAAGCTGTTGAGAAAATTATGAAATATCTTTTTATGTTTTGTGCGCTTTTATCAGTAGTGTCCATACTATTAATTTTTTATTTTATTTTTATTGGAGGAGTAAAAACGAATACTGGGTGGAGATTCGATGGAGGACTCCCCTTTTTTGCCAAACATGGTATTAAAGAAACGTTATTTGGTTTGAAATGGCAACCGAATTGGAAAGAGCCCCTTTATGGAATATTGCCTTTTGTTTTAGGGTCGATTTATGTCACTTTAGGATCAATTATTGTCGGGGTGCCAATTGGTATTTTGACGGCAATTTTTATGGCTTATTTTTGCCCTGATCCTCTTTACCGTGTATTAAAGCCGGCGATAAACTTAATGGCTGCGATTCCTTCGATTGTTTATGGTTTTTTTGCTTTACAAATATTTGTTCCTTTTTTTAGGGGACTGAGCTTTTTACCAAAAAATAATGGGATGCATATCGTAACAGCCTCCATTTTATTAGGGATTATGATTTTGCCAACAGTCATTAGTTTGTCAGAAGCAGCGATTCGTGCTGTTCCCAAACATTACTATGATGCATCAATGGCCTTAGGAGCGACCCATGAACGATCAGTTATGAAAGTCATGCTACCAGCGGCTCGTTCAGGAATTTTTTCAGCCGTCATTTTAGGTGTTGGACGCGCAATTGGGGAAACGATGGCGGTAGTCTTAGTCGCTGGCAATCAACCCCGCTTAGCCACGAGCATTTTTGATGGGACACGGACCTTAACCACGAATGTGGTTCTAGAAATGGGGTATGCTTCAGGGGATCATCGCCATGCTCTGATTATGACAGCTTCCGTACTCTTTATTTTTATTTTGATAATAAATTCAACCTTTATGTGGGTCAAATCGAAAGGAGCATCAAAAAAATAATGGCGTCAAAATTAATTAAATTTTTTGTTTGGTTGGCCGCGATTTTCACAATGGGCATGTTGTTTTTTATCGTTGGATTTATTCTTTGGAAAGGAATTCCAGCGATGAATTGGGACTTGTTCGCTTGGGAATACACGACTAAGAATGTTTCAATGATGCCGGCGATCATTTCGACATTAATTATGATTGCGGCTTCCTTAGTAATTTCCGTTCCAATTGGTGTATTTACCGCTTTTTATTTGGTGGAATATGCAGATCGAGGCAATCGATTAGTATATTGGATTCGATTAGCGACAGATACACTATCGGCGGTTCCTTCGATTGTTTATGGGCTGTTTGGGATGTTATTTTTTGTAAATGCGATCTTTAAAACTTATTCCCATATTGCAGGTGCTTTAACGTTGACCATCATGATTTTACCAATTATTATTTCTTCGACGGAAGAAGCTTTGCTGTCGGTAAATAATTCATTAAGGATGGGATCTTTGGCCTTGGGGGCAGGAAAATTAAGAACAATATTTACGGTAGTTCTACCTGTAGCAATGCCAGGAATTCTCTCAGGAGTTATTTTAGCGACTGGGCGGATAGTCGGGGAGTCGGCGGCTTTACTTTATACGATGGGTACGTCTTCGGGGATGATTCAGTCCATGTTAAGTTCAGGTCGAACTTTAGCGACTCACATGTACGTCTTATCTTCAGAGGGGTTGCATGTGGAAGAAGCTTATGCGACGGGTTCGGTGTTGATTGTGCTTGTTTTATTGATTAATGGTCTGTCAACGCGCATTGGCAATAGATTAGGTTCAGGAGGGAAATAACCATGACCAGAAAAGTTAAGTTTGAAATAAAGGATTTAGATTTTTACTATAGTGATTTTCATGCCTTAAAGGATATTAATATGGATATCGAAGAGAATTTAGTGACAGCTTTTATTGGCCCATCGGGTTGTGGAAAATCCACTTTCTTAAAGATATTAAATCGTATGCAGGATTTAACACCAGGCACTCGTGTTGAAGGTTCTGTTAAATTGGATGGCCTTGATATTTATGACCGCCGCATGGATATTAACACATTACGTAAAAAAGTCGGTATGGTATTCCAGCAGCCCAATCCTTTTCCTAAATCGATTTATGACAATATAGCATATGGTCCGCGGACACATGGGATAAAAGATAAGACGAGGCTTGATCAAATTGTAGAGAATTCTTTGCGTGGCGCTGCAATCTGGGATGAGGTTAAGGATAAGCTTTATCAAGATGCAACAGCTGTTTCTGGTGGACAACAGCAGAGAATCTGTATCGCCCGAGCCATTGCTAATGAACCTGAAGTGATCTTGATGGATGAACCTACCTCTGCCTTGGACCCTATTTCGACGAATAAGATTGAAGACTTGGTTCATGAATTGAAAGAGAAGTATACCGTTATTATTGTGACACATAATATGCAGCAAGCCGCACGTATATCCGATAAAACAGCATTCTTTTATCAAGGGGTTGTTGTAGAATATGATAATACAGAGACAATCTTTTCAAATCCAAACAAACAACAAACTCAAGACTATATTTCCGGTCGTTTTGGATAAGCCTTAATATGTAGGAGGATTATTATGAGAGAAACATATGTTCACGACTTACAAACATTTCAAAATATGTTATCCGAGCAGTCAATTCTTGTCATCGAACAGGTATACCAAGCCATGGATGCCTTCAATAAAGTCGATAGTCAGATTGTTAATAAATTAAAAGAGGAAGACAGCTATGTTAATCAATTAACGAATGCGATTGAAAGAGAAGCCTATCGCTTGATAGCTCTTCAACAGCCGGTAGCCGAAGACCTACGTTTAATTTTTTCTGTAATGAATGTGAGTTTAGATTTAGAGCGGATTGGTGACCATGCAGTCTTAATTGCAAAAAACATTCTTCGCAGTGCGGAGGAAGGTACGGAAAAAATTGAACCATTAGCAGAAATTATTAATAGTATGGCGGCAATTACACAAGAGATGTTAACTAAAACGATGGATGCATTTAACGAGCGAGATACAGATCGAGCGCGCGCTATTGCTGCAGAAGATGAAAAGGTGGATGCAAAATTAAAAGAGCTTTACCATGAGACATCGCGTATTATGGAAAAAGATCGCGACAATATTCATTTTGGAATAAATTATATTGCGATTGGCAATTCGTTAGAGCGGATTGGAGACTATATTACCAATATTTGTGAGCGTATTATTTACTTAGAATCGGCAATTATTGTGGACTTAAATCGTTAATTTACATCATCTTTACATTGGATTTACCTTAAATTTACAATGTGTCGTTATACTATAAATAGATCAAGTTGATGTGTTTGAAACTTGATCAGATTTTAAAGAGATATAAAAAGGAGCGTTTTTTGTGAAAAAATCATTGAAAGTTTTACCGATGTTAGCCGCTGTTGGTTTGGGATTATCCGCTGTGGTTCCTGCTTTTGCCCAAGAAGGTCCTATTAACGTTATCACTCGTGAAGACGGTTCTGGAACTCGTGGAGCTTTTGTTGAGATTGTCGGTGTGACGGATGAAGATGGTAATGACTTAACCTCTCCAGAAGCAGTTACTCAAAATCAAACTTCAGGTGTACTAACAACGGTAGCTGGCGATCCTTCTGCAATTGGCTACATTTCCTTAGGATCATTAAATGACACCGTAAAAGCTTTGAAAGTCGATGATGTAGAAGCAACTCCAGAAAATGTAGCTAATGGTAAATACCCAATTGCTCGTCCTTTCAATGTGGCTTGGTCGAATGAAAATGACTTGTCAGAAGTTGCCAAGGACTTCTTAGCGTTTATTCAATCAAAAGAAGGTCAAACAATTGCTGAAGAAGAAGGGTTTATCGCTGTAACAGATATGATGGCTGATTCAAATGAAGCTAAGGAAGAATCTGAATCTTCAGAAGAAACGGAAGAAGCAAATGAAGAAACACAAGATGAAGCTTCGACGGATGAAGAGTCTGCTGAATCGGAAGAATCTAGTGAAGAAACAGCTGAAGAAGGCGGACTTCACGGAGCTGCTTCATTACCATCCTATGAGCCAGCAGGAGAATTAGAAGGAACCATTGAATGTATTGGTTCAACTTCTGTGTCACCATTAATGGAAAAATTAGCCGAAGCATATAAAGAATTGCAACCAAAAGTTGAAATTAATATTACTGCGAATGGCTCATCTGCTGGTATGGAAGCAGCGATTAATGGAACTGCAGATTTAGGAATGGCATCTCGCGAATTAAAAGATGAAGAAAAAGAAGTTTTAAGTTCAACAGAAATTGCCTTAGATGGTATTGCCGTGGTAGTTAATAATGATAATCCAGCAGAAGGATTAAGCTTAGAAGCAATTCGCTCAATTTTCTTAGGAGAATTATCTCAATGGGAAGAAGCTGTTAAATAAGTTTAGCCTATAATAAAAATTTATTTTGAAAAACCGGTTCATTTTGGTAATGAGCCGGTTTTTTGAACGATAAAGGAAACGCTATGAGCAAGAAGCTTTAACTTAAATAAATAACGTGTTATACTGAAAAGGATTACAGAAAGAGGGATTGATCATGCATTTAGAAGATGAAATGAATGAATTGATGGATGAAGTGATCGAAAGATATCGCTCAAAAGTTGAGGCTGGTGATCTTTTTGTACTGGGCTGCTCTACGTCAGAAATTGCGGGAGGGCATATTGGTAAAGACTCAGTACCAGAATACGGGCAGATTATTATTAAAGTTTTAAGAGAACGGTTGAAAGAGTTAGAACTCAATCTAGCTGTTCAAGGATGTGAACATATAAATCGTTCGTTAGTTGTTGAAAAGGAAGTAGCCAAGAATTATGGCTTAGAGATTGTTTCAGTGGTTCCAGCAATTCATGCAGGAGGAGGTTGTGCTGTAGCGGCTTATGAGCAATTCGCTAATCCGGTAATGGTAGAGCATATAGTGGCAAGCTCTGGGATTGATATTGGGGATACCAATATTGGGATGCACATCAAGCACGTTCAGATTCCGGTTCGTTTTAAGAAGAATCAGCTTGGTGGTGCACGAGTAAATGGGTTGACCTCTCGACCTAAGTTAATTGGGGGCGTGAGGGCACGTTATAGTCTTTAATCGTCTTTTAAACACCTTTGGCAGCTGACCAAAGGTGTTTTTTTGTGTTCAAGTGTGTTATCTTGATAGAAATTCACATCGTTTTAGCCAAGTTACGGTATAATAGCCATAAAGGTTGATAAAGCTTCAAGAGGGGGTTTATATGAATATATCCAATAAAAAGGTCGGGGTAATTATTACGGGCGGTATTGCTGCTTATAAAATAACTGAACTGGTTCGCTCTTTGGTTAAAGCTGGTGCTCAAGTTCGTGTGATGATGTCTCGAGCAGCTTGCCAATTTATCGCACCACTGACCCTACAAATCCTGAGTAAACAAGAGGTGCTCCTTGATTTATTTGAGGAATCAGATGCTGAGCATGTTAAGCATATTGCCTATGCAGATTGGTGTGACTATGTTGTGCTTGCTCCAGCAACTGCGAATATCCTCGGCAAGCTGGCTAATGGCATTGCTGATGATCTAGTTTCAACGGCTTTATTGGCTGTTCATTGTCCAGTGCTGATTGTTCCGGCCATGAATCATCATATGTATAATCATCCCGCAGTCAAACAGAATATTCACCGTTTACAATCCTATGGCTATCGGGTGATGCCGGCAGCCTATGGATATTTAGCAGAAGGTTACGAAGGTCAAGGTCGTATGCCTGAAGTGTCTGTTATTTTGGCTGAGTTAAAGTTGTTGATCGCTCAAACCGAGTGCCCTCAACTACTAAAGGGCAAAAAGGTTCTGGTTACAGCTGGAGGAACAGTGGAACGAATAGACCCTGTGCGTTTTATTTCGAATGATTCCTCTGGCAAAATGGGTTATGCTATGGCTTTAGTAGCTCGCTATCTGGGGGCTGAAGTCCAATTTATCACAAGCAAGGAAGGTTTTTTCATGTTGCCTGGGATGACAGAAATTCAGGTTCATTCAGCTCAAGATATGTATGAAGCGGTTGAACAAGCCTTTGACGGGTGCGATTATTTGGTAATGGCGGCGGCAGTGAGTGACTATCGGGTGAAAGAGCCTGCATTAAATAAGATAAAAAAGACAACTACTAATCAAGAATTAACGATCGAATTAACAACAAATCCGGATATTGTGGCGACGATGTCTGCTAAAAAAACAAGTCAGTGTGTGATTGGTTTTGCTGCGGAATCCGAACATTTGATGGCTTATGCTAAGGATAAATTAGCTCGTAAAAACTTAGATTGGGTCATTGCCAATGATATCTCGCAGGCGAATTTAGGTTTCAATGCGGATGAGAACCAGGCTGTTTTAATTGGATCGAACGGTAGTGAGCAAGTCTTTGAACGGATGACGAAGTCAAATTTAGCTTTTGAATTGTGGCAAGCCATCTTAACAAGTCAGCTGAGAGGAGAGGAAGTCCATGGGGTTAGTGGTAAATAAAGTTAGTAGTGGTTATCGTCAAATCACAGTTATAAAAGAGGTTAGCTTTGAAATTGAGTCGGGGCAAATCGTTGGTTTGATAGGGTTAAATGGGGCAGGAAAGTCCACTCTTTTAAAGACGATTCTCGGTTTATTACCGATTCAATCGGGAAGCATTGGGATTGATGGATTGGATAGTCGTGATAACCAAGCTGCTTATGCAGCAAATATTGCTTATGTACCAGAAACACCTGTTTTATATGAAGAACTTACTTTAAAAGAACATTTAGAAATGACAGCCTTGGGTTATGGCATTGATCGGGATACCGTTATGAAGCGAGCTCAACCGATGTTAAAAGCTTTTCGATTAGACCAACACTTGAATTGGTTTCCTACTCATTTTTCTAAAGGAATGAAACAAAAAGTTATGATCATGTGTGCTTTAGTGACCCAAGCTAAATTGTTGATTATTGATGAACCGTTTCTCGGCTTGGATCCTTTGGCGATGAATTATTTTAGTCAATTATTGTTGGAACACGCAAAAAGGGGCGGGATGGTTCTATTTACTACTCACGTTTTATCGATTGCTGAAGATCTTTGTCAATCCTTTATTTTATTGAAAAAGGGTCAAGTGGTGGGGCGAGGAGACCTGCAAGAATTAAGGCAGCAATTTGATCAAGAAGGAGCTAATTTGATGGAGATTTATCTGACGATGACTCAAGAGGACGGCCATCAATCGGGGGAGTATCATGGGTGATTTAACACATTTATTTAACCACCGTCTTAATAAGAAATTAAAAGAGATTGGTAAATATAGTCGTTTAATTGTGAACGACCATTTTTCGGTGATTATGTTGGTGATTTTAGGCTTTGTGGCACTGTCTTACCGAGAGTTTTTGAACTATCTGAGTCAACCCTTGACAGAAATAATTAAGCTGGCCTTATTATCGATAATTATGCTGTTCTTTGCATTGAGCCTTTCTTTAGGACAACCCTATTGGTTTAACCATTTGGCAGATCCGTCTTATTTATTTGCAAGGGGGGATGCTTGGCGTTCTTATTGGAAGAAAGCTTTGACGGTAACTGCTGTGTTGCCGCTGATAGGTCAGCTACTAGCTTTTTCGATGATGCTACCTATATTAGTAACTGCCTTTAATTGGGCCGTTAACCAGTGTGTGGGACTCCTTGTGCTTGTGCTCATTTTTAAAGTCGGTCAATTTATTAATCTCTATCTAAATACTTTCAATAGTATTAAAGTAAAATATGGCTTTTTAATGCTGATAAGAGATGCCTTTTTCTTCTCAATAGTATGGATGCTAGGGACTTTAATTTCTTATCCGATCCTGTTGCTAAGTATTTTTAATATTGTTTATTTGTTTTTTGCTTATTTACGACTAAAAAAAGTCAAGTCATCTCCGATAGACTTAAGTTATGCGGTGGAGGCATCCGTTCGTTCAAATGAGGCTTTTTATCGCTTTGTTGGAATTTTTGCTCAGGTTCCTCAGATTAAATCGTCTGTAAAAAAGAATCCGGTTTGTGAAGTCTTTCTTCCTTTTTTAGCCGGTGCTAAAACTAATTTATATAGTTATTATTTAACTAGAGCGTTATTACGCAATGAAAATTATGTTGGGATCATTATTAGAACAACTTGCTTTTTTGCGATGACGCTATTGATTTTACCATCGAATGGTTGGATTTTGGCAATATTCGGAGCTTTAGCTTTCTGGGTAACGATAAGTCAACTCGTAGGACTCTACTCATATCCAGATTATCAAGTGCTCTTTAGTTTATATCCAGGGTTAGATAATGAGGTAAAACTTCAAACTTTGATGGGGATACTCGGACGCCTTTTGGGGGTTCAAGCCTTATTTTATTTTATAATTCTTATCTTTAAAAATAATAATGTATTAGAAGGGATTATGGTAGGCATGGCCTGGGCAACTTCTCAATTAGCCCTCATTAAAATCTATATTCCTTATCGATTGAAGAAAAAGAAGACAAAGAAAGGGGTTTCTTTTGCTAAAATTGACTGAAATTGTTAGAATGAAACTAGTAAATCATAGAAAGAAGGATCTGAATGTCAGTAAATAAAGACTTGTTGATTCGTTTAACAGAAGCGAATGGGATTGCCGCTAATGAAGGTCAATTGAGACAAATTTTTCGTGAAGAGACCAAAGAAGTAGCTCAAGAATACCTTCAAGATGGCTTGGGTTCTATTTTTGCAAGACATACGGGGGATGAAGAAGGCCCACGAGTGATGTTAGCAGCCCACATGGATGAAGTTGGTTTTATGGTTAAGGAAATCACAGATGAAGGATTTATTAAATTTGTGACCATTGGTGGCTGGTGGAGCCAAGTGGTTCTTGCTCAACAAGTAACCATTACTACTAGAGAAGGAAAGACTTTCCACGGGGTTACCGGTTCTAAACCACCTCATGTTTTAACAGCAGAAGCACGTAAGAAGCCAATTGCTATGAAAGATATTTTTATTGACCTAGGAGCTTCATCAAAAGAAGAGGTATTATCATGGGGTATTCGCCCAGGAGATATGATTACCCCTTACATTAAAACTCAACGACTCAACGGAACACCATTCTTATTGGGCAAGGCTTGGGATAATCGTATTGGAATGGCTGTGGCAATTGATGTGATTAATCGCTTAGCTAAAGAAGGGCACCACACAGTTCTATTTTCTGGAGCTAATGTTCAAGAAGAGGTGGGTCTAAGAGGTGCGAAGTCCAGTGCACACCTCTTGAATCCAGATATTTCCTTTGCCTTAGATACCGGAACAGCTGGTGATACACCAGGAATGACCAAAGATGAATCCTTGAGTACCTTAGGTAAAGGACCTCAAATAATTGTTTACGATGCCTCGATGGTTGCTCATACAGGATTAAGAAACTTTGTGATTGATATTGCTGAAAAGAATCATATTCCTTATCAATTGGAATTTATTCCAGGAGGCGGAACCGATGCAGGTTCACAACATACTAGTCTGAATGGTATTCCTTCCCTAGCAATTACAGTTCCGGTACGTTATCTACATAGTCACACTTCAGTGATTCATGAAGATGATTATCTAAATATGGTGGAACTTTTAGTTGCTGTGGTGAAAGAATTGGATAATCATAGTTTAGAAAAGATTTTAAATGCATAATAAATTTTTGGCTTGCTAATACACTTTGATCTGTTTAAGAATAAAGTGGGTTAAAATAAAAGGCTACGACTGAATGAGGGGATGTAGTGTCCTCATTCAGTCGTAGCCTTTTTATTAAGCTTTTAATTCAGGGAATAAGAAATAGAGGGTGTGAAGGGATAGATCATGGCTTTTTCCCTTTCCGGGGAATAAGTGAAGGCTTGCCATTGGGTTATAGTTGGCTTCGATGATTGCATAATCCCCCTCTTGTTTCGGTTGATGGTGATAATCGCGAATAATCATGTCAACTCCACAAAAGTTAGCTTCTAATGCACGACTGGCTTGAATGGCATAATCAATATAGGATTGATGAATAGCATCTGTTCGATCAATGGCAATCCCACCAGATGAGACATTGGAGTTGCGTCTTAAATAAACTTTTTGACCGGTTTGGGGAATGCTTGAAAAATCTAAACCTTGTTCTTTTAAGGTGATTTTTTCAAGTTTGCCTTTTTCTAAAAGAGTCATCGGAGCGCGGTGGTCTTTTCCTCTTAGTGGATTTTGGTTTTCTAAATCAATCAGTTCATCGATGGTATGTAAACCATCTCCATATACCTGAGCGGGTTGACGCTCACAAGCAGCCAATAATTGGTGGTTTAATAAGTAGAAACGAATTTCGGTGCCTTCAATATAATCTTCGACTAAAATTTCTTGATCATGCTTAAAAGCTTCGGTAATTGCCTCGCAATAATCTGCTTCAGAATAAGCCTGATTAAAAATCGTAATACCAATACCATAGTTGGTGTTTTTAGGTTTGATAACAATCGGTTTAGATTTGACTTGTGGATAATAGGCTTTAGCTTGAGCTGGTTGATCAAAGATTTGACCTGACGGAACAAAAATTTCCTGTTCTTTCAAAATTTTTTTAGTCGCTAATTTATTATCCATAATAAAATAAGAAACTTGGCTATCAAAACGAGTCATGTTAGCATTACGAACGAATTCGTGATGGTCTTGATAAGTGAGACGAAGTAACTGGTCCTTTGGATCAATCCAGTCTACATTTAGTCCAAGTTGAATTGCCTTTTTACACAGATCTTGAGTCGATAGTTCCAAATCTTCAAACCCATGTAATAGATATGGGCTATGGAGAAATTCTTTCTGGTTAAGCTGGGCAATTTCACTCATAAACTGCTGATAAGAAGTATAATCAGGAGTCTTACTATATAAAAATCCAGCTCGTGTTCTTTCGGGGTGATTTATCTGAATCATCTTGTCCTGAACGAGCTCAGTATAATAGCTAGTCGCATTTAATCGGTCTAATTCTATTCCAATGGTTGATAATATTTCAAGTAAAGGCTGTAATAGATCTGCTTGCCGTAAAATGGATAAGGGATGATCTTCTGCAGTGGACTGATTTCTTTGATCGGCAAGTTCAAGATCTTGATCGGAAAAATCTTTATCGATCATTAAAAGAGCGATAATCCATATTTTAATAAAATCTAAGTCCTCTTGACTAATTCCGCAAGGAGCAAAAGGATTTAAATCAAAATTTCTAAATTCTAAATAGGAAATGCCTTCTTTTAATAGATCTCTTACTGAATGGCTACCACGCATTCTTACATCTCGATAAAGTTCTTTTTCTAATAACAAACGACCAGATTTGACATGGCTTTCTAATGAATTAATGTAAGCTTCAAGGCTTTGATAACTAATCGTTACGGCATCGTCATTCTTATAACCATACCGGCTTTGCCGAACTGAACGCATCACTGCTTCATGTGGTTTACCATGTAATTTGGTTTGGTAACGGGAATCCACATAAGGACTAGCAGATAATAAGTAGGTTAATCCCCAACGATAGTAAAGATATTTGCGCATAAAGGCCATGTAAAGCTCATTCTTATTCTTAATATAATCAGATTCATAATTGGTTGTTATAGATTCCTTTAATTTTTGTTCCATTAATTGGGGATTAATTTGAAAATTGTAATGAATTCCAGAAAGCAGTTGAACATCTTTGCCGTATTTATCGGTCAAATATTCACGGTAATGTCTTTCTTGTGGATTTAATAGCTGAGCAGGTCTTACATTATCTAAATGATCTAAGCTAGGTGGCATGGAGTTGGGCCATAAGCGTTCTACATAATCTGATTTGTTTAAACGTAAGTAAGTGATTTGATGTAGTGCTTGAAGCCAATTTAAAATATCCTTAGAATATGATTCAGGAGGAGTAATTAACTCGATTTGACTTTCAGAGAAATCAGTCTGTAAGTAGGGGTGAAAGGAACGGTTTCCCCAGTCACTCGGATGATCTGTTAATGCAATTTGGTTGTTTTCAGTTACTCTTAGACTTTCCTTTTCAATCCCTACGGTCGATTGCCAAAGTAAAGCCAGGTCTTTAATTGAAAAAACAAGCTTGTTCTGATTCATAAAAACACCTCAATCCAATAATACCTTCATTATATCAGAATGAAAATCTACAATAAAAAAATAAGTCTTAAAAATAATTTAAAAAAGTGTTGACAAGCAGAGTGGATCCATGCT
>NZ_KV802383.1:0-587 GCF_001810675.1 Facklamia sp. HMSC062C11
GCTGCTTCAATTTCTTGTTGATTCTCATCGATCCGTTCTGCTTGATACTCTTTAAAATTTCTTTCAAAACCATACTTATCCGTTCGGGTGCGATAAGCGACGAAATTAAATCGTACCCCTTGAGGATCGACGTAACAGTCTTCTTTTTCATCATAGTCCCAATTCATGACTTTTGAGTCGTCACTTCGCCATTTTCGACTCTGTTCTTTAAGATACGTTCCATAAGGAATTAATGCGGTGATTTCAGGAAAGCTTTCTTCAAGATAAGTATAGTTACTTTCAGAGCCATATCCTGCATCCATACTCACCACTGAAAAGGAGCGAAACAGTGCTTGATGACTCTCAAAGAAAGGTCTTAATGTCCGCGTATCTGTCGGGTTTGAAAAAAGTTCATAAGCTAAAACAAACTGATGAGAGGTGGCAATCTGTAAATTATAGCCCGGTTTCAACTGACCATTCTTCATGGGATCTTCTTTCATTCGCATAAAGGTCGCATCGGGGTCCGTTTTTGAATACGAATGACGTTCACCTAAGATGGCTCGTTGCGTTTGATAGTGTTGATGCTTGGAATGACAATGTTTCATGCG
>NZ_KV802384.1:0-63706 GCF_001810675.1 Facklamia sp. HMSC062C11
GTTTTTTGGTGGACTTATGTCACAGCCTCTTTAACTCTAATTAAAAATCAATCATAGCTAAAGGGAGCGTTATACTTAGCTACGTCGATTCTTAGCTCGCCGTCTACTTTGTTGTTTTTGATAAGATCTAATATTTTCTTTTAATTGTTTCTTGTAGCCCGGTTTAACTTTTGATTTTTTGCTGCGATGAATCATTCCCTTAACCGTGTGATCAATCTCCTGACGATGATGATCAGAACGTTGTGTCCGACGATAACGTTGTTCAATTTCTTTAATTTCGCCATTTACAAGGGTTACTTCTCTAAATTCAATCCCCTTAGCCTCAAGTTGACTTAAACGCTCATCATCATCAGGCTGCACAAAAGTATAAGCGGTACCTGCAATATTCGACCTTGCTGTGCGTCCCACTCGGTGAACAAAAAATTCCAAGTCTTTAGGCAACTCCGTATTAATAACCATGGAGATTCCCGGAATATCGATTCCCCTAGCAGCAAGATCCGACGCCACCACATATTGAAAATCTAACTGTTTGATCTGTTTCATAATACGCTTACGCTCTCTCGCATCAAGCCCTCCATGGACTTTAGCAACTTTTAGCCCTTTTTCTCGCAAGTACTCGGTCATCTGATCTGCGTAATGACGAGTGTTACAGAAAACAACCGCTAAAAAAGGATGCCCTAAGGTCAATAACTGATAGACCAGTTCTTTACGATCCCGCCCCTTTGTATTGATCAAGTAATTCTCAACTTGATCCACTAATATGCGGTTACTATCAATCTTAATAATTTCTGGTTGACTCATGTATTTATTCAAAAATTGAATTAAACTTTGCGGAAAAGTTGCTGAAAAAGCCATCATTTGAAGATCCGCAGGTAAGCGAGAGGCAATTTCATCCACCAAAGATAGAAATCCCATATCTAAGGTCATGTCAGCTTCATCAATTACCATGCAATTTGCTGTTTGAACCCAGAGAGCATTTTCTTTCATAAGATCAAAGATCCGACCTGGAGTTCCAATGACCACCTGCGGTTGCTGATTCGTAAGTCGATCTAATTGTCGTTGCTTGTCACTCCCCCCTATACAAGCCATAATCTGAATCGCAGCGGGGCTATCTTCAACCAATTGAACAGCCACATCATAAAGTTGAGCGGCCAATTCACGACTAGGGGCTGTAATTACAGCCTGAACTTCTTGTCGATCAGCTTTTATCTGATTCATAATAGGTATCATAAAAGCATGCGTCTTACCGGTTCCAGTTTGTGATTGAACAACAAGAGATTCCCCTTTTAGGGCACGTGGTATAACTTCTTCTTGTACCGGCGTCAATGATGAAAAATGAAGCTTTCTTAAGGCTTCATGAATAAATGGTTGAATTGAAAGTTGTTTAAATAACATGGTATTCTCCTTATAATCACCTTATAGGGCTTTATTAATTCTCATTATAGCATACAAAGCTTGAGCTCATAAGACTTTCAGTTGATGGATTTTTATAAATTGGCTATAATAATAGCGTTACAGATAGGGAGGCTCATTATGATAAACGAAGGAATAATATTTACACTATTTGGTGCAAGTGGAGATCTTGCTAAAAGAAAACTCTATCCTGCGCTCTATCAATTATTCTTAAAAAAACATCTTCCAGACTCCTTTGTCCTCTTGGGAAGTGCTCGTAGAGAGTGGTCAAATCAGCATTTTCGAGAGGTAATTGCCGAAAGTATCCATCAAGCTAGACTAGACGCTAGACAATTAAGTCACTTTATGAAGCATTGTTATTACATTTCACACAATGCTAGTCTAAAAGAGGACTATCCCCAATTAAAAGCTAAATTGGACGAACTCGCCCATAATTATCAAGCACCCAATCGTATCTTTTATCTCTCTCTTGCCCCAGAACTTTTCCCTACGATCAGCCGCTATCTAAAAGAAGAAGCGATTATGTCCAGTAACGGTTTTAATCGCTTGGTCATTGAAAAACCTTTTGGCTATAATCAAGCATCAGCGGATCAACTACAAAAACAATTATGTCAATCCTTTGAAGAAGAACAAATTTTTCGTATGGACCATTATCTCGGCAAATCCATTGTCAATCAAATTTTACCCATTCGGCAGGATAACCCCATATTTAGACAGTTGTGGCAACCAGAATGGCTTGACCATATCCAGATTTCCCTGAATGAAGACTTAGGTGTCGCTGGTCGTGCAGGTTACTACGAACAAGCAGGTGTCGCTCGAGATATGATCCAAAATCATGCCTTGCAATTACTAACTCTTGTAACTCTCAGCTTAGACCAGTCAAGTATGGACAGCGACACTTTAAGGCAGCGCAAGATCCAGATCCTAGACCATCTTAAATTAGCAGATCCCCCCATTGATCATGTAGTTCGCGGACAATATAGTGCCAATTCTGACTTGAATCTCCCTAGTTATCGCCAAGAAGACCAGGTAGATCCACAATCCCAAGTAGAAACTTTTCTCGCTTTTAAAGCAGAAATTGATCTTCCAGAATGGCAAGGAGTTCCTATTTATATTCGGTCCGGCAAAGCCTTATCTCAAAAACAAACAGATATAAAGCTGATCTTTAAAAATCAGCACGAAGCTTTATTATCGAATTTTTTCCAAATTAAAATTGCACCTGATCCACATTTTAACTTACAACTTAACCAACAAGATTCATGGTCCCAACATCAATGGCAACCCCTTAATTTAGAATATCGTCTAAAACAAGAGCACTTAGCCCAAATTCCCAGCGATTATGAAAAACTAATTCTAGACTGTATTGAAGGAAATCTTTCTTCATTTGCTCACGCATTAGAGGTGAAATATGCTTGGCGATTTATCGATCAAATACGCCAAACCTTTACAAAAAAAGGGCTTCCTCTTCACTCATACCCTGCCGCTAGTCGAGGTCCTGAGGCAGCCTATCAACTTTTACAAAAAGATCATCGTCATTGGATAGATGATTAACTAATCTAGTTTATGACTAAAAGCCCGATACAAATTAGCTCCTATAGATTTTAGCTAATTCTGTATCGGGCTTTTTATCAACTATTTTGCTAACAAGAGGGTCTTTGTCACTAATTAACAAGAACTAACTAGTTAGACTGGGCTAAATAGTCTCGATTTGTTTGAATAAGTTCTTGAATTAAGGCTTGCCTATCAGCTGAATCCGCCACCTTAGCTCCTGAAGCCATAGCATGCCCACCCCCATCAAAATGCATCGCTACTTCATTAATGCTAGGCCCTTTGGACCGAATGCGAGCCCGATAATTACCATTATGCCCAGCCTGTTGGATAAAAATCACCCAAGAAAGGACCCCTTTTATTCGACCGGGAATATGAGTGATCTGATTGCTCGCTTCCTCCTTAACCCCAAAGTCTGTGAAATCAGACTGATTTAACAGAACAGATGCGACTCCTGCCGGATGAAGAACAATCCGTCCCATCACAAAAGCCATAAAATCCAATTCTTCCTTTGTTAGTTCATTAAAGCGTTGATTAATGGCAGCTAAGTCAATGCCATAATGCATCAACCGACTCACAACTTCAAAGGTTTCTGACCTTGTGTTAGAAAATTGAAAACGTCCCGTATCACCCACGATACCCGCATAAAATAATTCGGCCACCTCTTTAGTCAAATTTAATTGGGGAAACTGGTCAAAGATCATTTGGCATAGTACCTCAGCACAAGATGAGGCTGATTCATCGACCCATTGCCAGTCTCCATATAAATCAACAATTAAATGATGATCAATCTTAATAAGCTTGGATGCTTCTTGATACCACTCACCATCAATTCGCGGTTGGTTAGCCGTATCTAAAACAATGGCTAAAGCATTCTGATAATCAGCAAGCTCTACCGAATCCATTTGACCCATCCAAGTTAATCCTTCACTCATGGTCCCGGCCGCTAAAACATTTTTTTCAGGATAAAGTTCTTTAATAAAACTCTTTAACCCTAGCTGACTACCAATGGCATCAGGATCTGGTCGTTGATGACGATGAATAATAATTGTCTGAAAGGATTGAATGGCTTCAAAAATCTCTTCTCTAACTTTTGCCTCTAATTGCATGGTTATACCTCCCGATAGGTTTTTTCAATAATTTGCATTCCTACATTAGCTTGAGCGACAACCACATTCTCTAAATAAATCTTGACATCCACCAAGGCACTTCGACGGTTTAAATTTAAAATATTAACCTTAAAATAGGGCCGATGTCCTAGCTGAATACTCGTAAAATAATGCAGAGATAAACTTTCTAGCATCACCATTTGTCCAATTTTTTCCTTAAGCTTATCCGTTGCTACTTGCACAATCAATTCTGACAAATAGCCATAAGACAGAGTACCTAGTTGATTCACCATCGGTGCTTCAATTTTGATGCGATAATCATAAGACATGGCAAAGTCCTCTTTTGGAATACGTTCAATATGGTCCGAAATCTTATCTTCAAAAGTTTGAATGCTTTGAGGCTGTTTTTGATGAACTTGAAGAGCTTTCATAACATCATAACGTGAGACGACTCCCAATAAGGTACGATCATCTGCGACAACTGGAATCATTTCAATATCTTCCCAAACCATCTTATAGGAAATAGCTGCCAAAGAAGTGTGGAGATCCGTCGTAATCAATTCCTTAGACATGGCTCGTTCAATACTCCCAGTCTGTCCCAAGCCCATTAAATCATTAGCCGTTACCACCCCAACCAATCGTTGATTAACTACAACCGGGAAGCGCGATAAACCTGAAACCATTGATTTTTGATTAAACTCCTTAACCGTATCTGTTGGTTTCAAACATAGAGTCCTTTCAAAGGGAGTATAGATCTCCTCCACTCGGATTATTTCTTCTTTAAGCATTTGTTCATTCAAAGTTCGATTAATAAGACTGGCAACCGTAAAAGTATCATGAACAGTTGTTAAAAGTGGTAACTCTAAACGATCCGCTAAATCAATAATATCTTTTTGACAAGTAAATCCACCAGTAACTAAAACAGCAAGCCCATTTTTCAAGGCATAGCGCTGAACATCCGCTCGGTTACCGACAATCAAAAGGGTCTCCTTGGCAAAGTACTTTGCCATAGCATCTAAGGTCATAGCCCCAATGATAAATTTAGACAAGGGCTTATTCATTCCCGACTTTCCACCTAATACATGGCCATCAATTAAAGAAAGTATTGAAGAAAAATTCAGGTCCTCAACCCGACTATCTAATTTCTTGGATATCCGAATAGTCCCTACTCGCTCAATGGTCGATACATAACCTAAATCTCTTGCTGTTTGAATTGCTCGATAAACGGTCCCTTGAGACAGACTAAACTTTTTAGCCAGACTTCTAACAGAAATCTTAGATCCCAAGGGAAGCGATTGAATATATCGGAGAATATTTTCTTGTTTATTGGTCATACTAAGCCCCTTCTCAATCAAATTAACCTAAGGCAACATCTAATATCATCATAATAACAAAGCCCAACATAAAACTCAGCGTTGAAAGGTCCGTTGAATGAGCAGATTGTGATTCAGGAATTAATTCTTCAATGACAACAAATATCATGGCTCCCGCTGCAAATGAAAGTGCATACGGTAATAACCGCTGCATAAATAATAGAGCCATTGCTCCAATAACTGCCCCGATCGGTTCAACTAAAGCGGACATCTGTCCAAGGTTAAAGGCTCGAAATTTTGATTTTCCTTCAGCCAAGAGTGGCATTGATAAAGCGGATCCTTCGGGAAAATTCTGAATACCAATCCCCAAAGTTAAAGATAAAGCGGCTGCTAAGGTCATTGAGCCAGAACCATTCGCAACAGCGGCATAAGCAACCCCCAAAGCCATCCCTTCTGGCAAATTATGAATGGTTACTGCTAAGAAAAGCATCCAGGTCTTGGAAATTGAAGTCTTTTCTGGATTAAAGTCCCCATGATCCGCCGCATAATGAAAGTGTGGCACAATTCGGTCAATCAGTCTTAAAAATAGCCCCCCCCGTTAAAAAACCTACCGCAGCCGGAAACCAAGCTGGCAAGCCCATAGAATAGACACTCGCCTGCTCTAATGCCGGTGCTAATAGCGACCAAAATGAGGCCGCTGTCATAATGCCTCCTGCAAAGCCTTGCATCACAGCCAAAAAATGCTCATTCACTTTCCTAACAAAAAACACAGTGGCTGAACCTAATAATGTACAAAACCACGTAAAAATCCCAGCCATAGCGGCTTGAAAGACAGGATTCATTTCTAGAAAAAAATCTAACATACTAACTCCTTTATGAATGGCCAATTATATCATGGCCAAACCTCCTACCTTATTATCAAAAAAAGGCATTGCTCCACTTAAACAAGTTTGTCGCCAACGCCTTTTATTGATTATTCTTTTGCTCGATTAGATCAAAGTCCTTGATCTAAATCTAATTCTCCAAAAATAACTACTAAGACTCACTTACATCTGGATCAACAACGATCTCTTCTTCAACCACTTCTTGTGGGGCCAAATCTTCAACACTTGTCTTATCGGTTTTAACTGACTTTTTCACATTTGCAATTGCATTTAATTCATAGGTTAAGTAGACACCTTCGCAATCCAAAACGACAATTCCTTCTTGATGGTCAACTTCATCGACAATAGCATGCAGACCACCAATTGTTACGACTCCATCCCCGGCTTCTAGAGCGTCCAAAAGTTGTTTCTTTTGATTAGCAACTTTCTTTTGAGGACGAATCAACATAAAATAAAACAAAGCAAACATGACAATTAGTGGCATCAACGATACGAGAAATTCCATTAATAGTTCCTCCTTTAATTTACCTCTTAAGTATAACAGTTTTTTATGACTGCTTTCAATAGCTAACGACTAAAATGCAGGTGCTCCTAGCTTATTATAACCATATTCTTCACGAAAAGCTTGCCTAAACTCCAATAATTGATCCTCTCGAATTGCTTGACGAACTTGTCGCATCAAATTCAATAAGAAATAAGTATTATGAATCGAAGTGAGACGCAAACCAAATGTCTCATCACATTTAATTAAATGTCTGACATAAGCTCTGGTATAGTGTTTACAGGTATAGCAGTCACACTTAGGATCAATTGGTGTATAGTCTCTAGCGTAACAGGCGTTTTTTACAACCAAGCGTCCTTTAGAGGTCATGCAAGTGCCATTTCGGGCTATTCGAGTCGCTAGAACACAGTCAAACATATCTACCCCTCGGATCGCACCATCGATTAAGGCGTCCGGCGATCCAACGCCCATCAGATAACGTGGCTTATTAGTAGGTAATTCTGGCATTAAGTAATCCAAAACGGTGTTCATTTCCTCCTTCGTTTCACCGACAGATAAACCGCCAATTGAATAGCCCGGAAAATCTAAAGAAACCATATCCTTAGCATGCTGAAGACGCAAGTCTTTATAACCTGCTCCTTGGCAAATGCCAAATAAGGCTTGACGATCAGGGTTTTGATGAGCCTCCAATCCTCTTTCTGCCCAACGAGTAGTACGATCGATGGATCTTTTGACATAATCATAGGGTTGATGAAACTCTGGACATTCATCGAAAGACATCATGATATCCGATCCTAAGGCATTTTGAATATGAATGGCTTTTTCCGGTGTTAAAAATAACTTCTCACCAGATAAATGGTTACGAAAATGAACGCCCTCCTCTTCAATATGACGCATATCGCTTAAAGAAAAAACCTGAAACCCACCGGAATCCGTTAAAAGTCCCTGATCCCAATTCATAAAGGTGTGCAATCCACCTGCATCTTCAACAATATCTTCACCTGGACGTAGCCATAGATGATAAGTGTTCGATAAAATGACTCCAGCTCCCATGGCTTTTAATTCTTCTGGTGATAAAGATTTCACGGTTGCTAATGTTCCAACCGGCATATACATCGGTGTTTCAAATGATCCGTGCGGGGTGTGGAGTATTCCCAGTCGGGCACCTGTATGCTTTTCTTCTTTAATTAATTCATATGTTACTGCTGGCACACTATTCCTTCTTTCTAATTACTCATCCTTCAGTCGAACTTCCAGAACAAACGGATAGTATTTACCCGTGATATAAAAACGATCTTGATCAATGTGGGCAATCCCATTAAGACTATCCATCTGACGACGCGCCTCATCACTTAAAGGTAGTTGGTCTAAAATTGACGATAAATCATATACTTTAATAACTTGACCCGTTTCTGGATCAATCTTAATGATTCTATTATCATACCAAATATTAGCAAAAATTGCTCCTTGAGCATATTCTAATTCGTTCAATTGGTCTATTTCGCGTCCTAACAGCGTCACTGTGACTTGTCCCAATCGCTTAAAATCTTCCAAGTCCTGTTGATAAAGCTGACTGCTTCCATCTGATAACCAAAATAGTGACCGATCCGCATCATAGGCCAACCCCCAACCTTGACCTAGATAAGAATAAGTATCCAACAAAGTGAAATTAGGTAATTGCCATTTAAAGACTTTGCCTTCCTTCCATGTCAATTGCCATAAATGATTCCCTTCAATAGTGAGTCCTTCACCAAAATATTGATCTGGCAATTCTACTTGAGTTAACCATTCCCCAGATGTTAAGTCGAGAATACCAACGGCAGACTGCCCATATTTACCGGATCCCAAGTAAAGCTTACCCTGCTCATTTCGTTCAAAACCCTGAGTAAATATCTGCTTTTCTATAGGGAAAACTTCTAATAATTCCACTTTTCCCTCTATGCCTTGGCTATCAACAGCGTGTGTAAATAATAGACAGCTCATGATTATAAGCACGATTCCAGAAAAAACTTTTTGCATTTGAATCCTCCTAAATGTACTTCAAACTTGCAAGTCTGATAGAGATTGGTAAAATAAACATGATCTTAATCAAAGGAGCAAGTGATTATGAATTTTTACCAATTAGCCATCAAAATTGTCCGTCATATCTTCTTTTTATTTAACGGGCGTACCCAAGTCCAAGGACTTGAAAATCTTCCCAAAGAAGGGCCTTATATTATTGCTGCTACTCATCGATCACTCTATGACCCTTTTTACCTTGCTATTGTCTGGGCTCCAGAAGAAATTTCCTTTATGGCAAAAAACTCCCTATTCAAATGGAAATGGTTAGGTTATTTACTCACTAAAGCACATGTATTTCCCGTCAACAGAGAAAAGCCTTCTCCAAAGACCTTAAAATTTGCGGTTAAGCAACTGGAACAAGGATTCCATCTAGGGATTTTTCCGTCAGGAACCCGTCATAGTACTGAGATAAAAAGTGGAACAGCTTTTATCCAACGTTTATCCAAAAAAGCGATCGTTCCTGTCGCAATCCAACCCCCATTAACAAAATGGCAATTTCTAAAAAGACAACCCGCTAAGATTGCCATTGGTCCAGCAATTAACTATGATCCTCAAGCAACCTATGATAAGGCAAAACTCGAACAAATTGACCAAGCCATTGCCAATGCCTTCGATGAGTTAGATCAAAAAATTGACCCTCAGTTCCATTATGATCCTAAATAGAACCGATTCCATCGGACTTAGTTTATCATAATCAATGAATTCCGCCTATGCCTTTTTGCAAACAGATGATAGAGTCATGAGAATACGATTCTATAAAATCCCCTCGAAAGATAGCATCAAAGCTAACTCTCGAGGGGATTATTGTAACTCACAGCAAGTAAGTCTATTTGATTCATATCTTTAATCAGTCACCACTAGTAATTTAGAATCCATACTAGAAAGGATCTGTTTTTAGTTGATTAATTTAAGTAGTTACCTTCTAAAAGTCATCTAGATCAGCATCATCCATAGACTGCAATTGATACATTTGGTAATAACTTCCTTTTTTAGCAATGAGACTTTCGTGATCTCCCTTCTCAATAATGCGTCCCTTATCCAAAACGATAATTTGATGAGCATCTTTAATCGTAGATAAACGATGAGCGATCGCAATAGTAGTCCGATTTTGACGCATTTTTTTCAGTGATGTCTGAATAGCTTGCTCCGTCTCCGTATCTATATTGGCCGTTGCTTCATCAAGAATAAGTATTTTAGGTTGCCGAGCCATCGTACGTGCAAAGGAAATCAATTGTTTTTGACCCGAGGAATATCCTTCACCCCGCTCGATAACAAGATGTTGATACCCTTCTTTTTCTTTTTCGATAAATCGATCAGCCTGGACAAAACGTGCTGCTTCTCGAATTCGATCATCACTCATACTCATATCTAAAAGGCGAATATTCCTTGCGACATCCCCGTAGAAAAGAAAAGAATCTTGCAAAACCAAGCCCATCTCTTGTCTTAATTGGTCATAAGAAAAATCACGGATTGAATGGCCATCAATTAAAACCTCTCCATCTTGAAATTCATAAAACCGCATCAATACGTTAATGATCGAAGACTTACCTGACCCCGTATGTCCAACTAAAGCAACTGTTTGACCAGGTTCAACGGTGAAGCTAACATCATCGAGCACCTTATGTTGTCCATCATAAGAAAAACTAAGATGCTTGATTTCTATCTTAGCATCTGTAATCCTTGCCTCTGGCTGAGGATTCTGCTGAGGAACAAACTCATCATTATCCAAATAAGAAAGAATCCGTGCAGAAGATACAATGCCATCTTGTAATAAACTCAAGGAATCCAACATCATTCCCATGGGCCTAAAAAATTGAACGGCATACTGGGTAAAAGCATAAATAACCCCAACTTCCAATCCGTGTAAAAAGTACTCTTTACCTAACACATAGATTACTAAGGCAAGTGCTAATCCCTCTAAAAGATTAATCACAGGCATTAACATTAACGAATTCATTTGAATCATCGTACGTCGATTTAAATAGTGTTGATGATTTTGTTGATTAAATTCTTGGTAGACACGCTCTTCTTGCCGCATGTTCTGAATCGTTGAAACCCCCATAACCGACTCATTAATTTTAGTATTTAAACGACTTAAATTTTCACGCATTCGTCGATATACCATGGACGAGTATGACTGATAAAACCAGATTAAGCCGATCATGATTGGAACAAAAATTAAAAACAACAAGGCCATCCGTTGATTTAATAGCCACATAGCAATGAATACCGAGCATATCGTCACAAGACCTTCAAATAAAGAGTAAAAGACGAGCCAAAATTCCTTGAGGGTCTCTGTATCATTCGTTATGCGAGATACAATCGATCCCCCCGGAGTTTGGTCAAAAAATCGCATCCCTAACCCATTAATTTTTCGAAATAAGTCATTTCGGATAGACGCTACGGTCTTTTCAGAAGCTAAATTGAAATAATACGTTGATAAATAATTCCCAATGATCTGTAACAAAAGTAAGCTTAAATAAATAAGACAAAACCTTCCCGCAATCTGAAAACTCAGTTGTTGGTGTTCTAAATAATGATCAATAAAATACTGAACTAAACGCGGCATAGCAACTGAAATCAATATCGTACCGGCTGATAATACAACAGCTAATAAAAAGAGACGCCAGAAGTCCTTGGTAAAAGTAAAAATCCGCCGAGTAATCTTCAATTGCTCTTTCATGGTGAACTTTTTAGCCCACACAGATTCATTCCTTGAATTTGCTGCCATCGACTTCATCTCCTTTTAAACGATTTAATTCTTGTTGATGATACATCTTAGCATACCAACCATCTAGAGCTAATAATTCTTGATGATTCCCTCGCTCAACAATACATCCATCTTCTAAAACCAAAATTTCTTGGGCGTGCATCACCGAAGAAATTCGGTGAGCTGAAATAATTGTCATCCGATCTTCAGATGATTCCTTAACAGCATCTAGGATGGCTTCTTCTGTTTTAGCATCTACAGCAGATAAAGCATCATCTAGAATCAGTAACTGTGGATCTATTAGTAAGGCCCGTGCAATTGCAATCCGTTGTTTCTGCCCTCCCGACAAAGCCACTCCTCGTTCGCCTACTAGCGTCTGATAGCCTTCAGGAAAGTCAAGAATATCTTGGTGAATAGCAGCCAACTTGGCAGCCCGCTCCACTTCCTCTTGACTAGCTGTTGGTTTAGCATAGCGAATATTTTCTAAAATAGAGGTTGAGAAAAGAAAAGTATCCTGCGGAACATAGCCAATATGGTTTAATAAGCTATCTAATGAATATTGCTTAATGTCCTGATTGACAAAGGCGATCTGCCCTTGATAATCATCGTACTCTCGCATCAGAAGGTGGAAGATCGTTGATTTACCAGAACCAGTTTTCCCCACAATCCCTAAAGTTTGATTAGCTTCTAATTTAAAATAGCAATTTTTTAATTCAATACTATCATTTCGTTCATAAGAGAAAGCTGCAATATCAAATTCTAAAGGAGCTTGAATAGGCTTTTGAATAGGATTGGGGCTTTCTATAATATGCGATCTTTCTTCCAAAATTTCTTCGATTCGATCATAAGACGCAGCCCCTCTTTGGAGAATATTAAATAATTGTCCCACTGCAATCATGGGCCAAGTAAGTCGGGTAATATAAGAAATGAAAGCAACTAACAATCCAACCGTTAATTGACCTTGAACTACCTGGAAGCCTCCAAAAAAGAGTGCCAAAATGGTAGAGATCCCCATGATCAGCTGACTGCTAGGACGGAATAAAGCATTATAGACATAGACTTTTTGATTGGCTTGAACCACCGCAAAGGTATGATCTTTAAAGTCTTGAATATCTCGCCCCTCTTCGCCAAAAGTTTTTATGACTTTCATGCCAGTTACTGATTCCTGAACCTTATCGTTCATTGAAGCAAAAGCTACCTGGGCTTTCTTAGAATAATAATGCAGTTGACGACCAATATAATTGATGATAATGGCTAAAAATGGAATTGGAATAATAGTAATTAACGATAATTTCCAATCAACCACAAAAAACATCATAAACAAAGTAATTAAACCTTGTGAAAGCGAATCGACCAGTGTTAAGATTCCTCCAGCTGCAACCATCCGAATAGCACCCAAGTCATTAGTTGTACGCGCCATCAAATCACCCGTACGATACTTATGGAAAAAATCCTTATCCATCCGCATAAAATGATGAAAAAGACGCGCTCTTAAAATTTGCTCTAGCTGTGCAGAGGTCCCAAAAATCGCCATCCGCCAAACATAACGCATAGCATATTGAACGATAGCAATTGTAATCAGAAGCAATACCCAATAGAGCAAAGATTGTGGCTGCATCTGATGTGAGGCCATGGTATCAATAATCCGGCCTATAATGAGGGGGACAAAACCCGTAATCAAGCTAAGTAAAGTAAGCATGGTAATACCAATAATATAGGACTTCTTTTCTTGCTTTAAAAACCATCCCAACTTAGCGAACATATTCATGCAGGAATCTCTCCTTTTAAAACTTAGTAATTTCAGTCTACCATTCCATGAAAGAGCATTCAAACCATACGATTCTTATACTCGATTAAAAAATAAAAACCCAGCGACTAACGCTGGGGAATCAACACCTAATATTATTATTGATTACGCATTTTCATTGAATTCATAATCTGTTGGACTTTGCGTTTTGAGGGTTTCTGGCCCATCTGCGCCATCATCTCAGAGATCATTCGTGCATCGAAAGGTGGGTTTTCTTTAAAATATTTAAACATATATTTTCGAGCCGCAAAAAAACCTAGAACAAGTCCAATAATTAAAGCTAAAATAACAATTAAAATCCAAGCATAAGTTGGCATATATCTCTCTCCTTTTAAAACATTCTATCATACTTTTTGATTAAGTAAAATGCTTAATAGTAGCTTCTTATATACAACGAACATCCGTTTGCCTTTGATGGCTGGTTTTGATATAATATAGATAATAATTAGAAAGTGTGGTGTCTATGGCTAAACTATCCAGTAAACAAATGAATGTCCTACGAAGTATCTATGAACTCGTGGAAGCCTCTGGCTACCCACCCACCGTTCGTGAAATTGGTGAAAGAGCTGGTTTATCCTCTCCATCCACTGTTCATGGCCATCTAGACCGCTTAGAAGAAAAGGGCATGATTGACCGAGATGCAGCAAAAACTCGAACCATTGAAATCACTGAACTTGGCCTAAGTACACTGGGAGTTGACTCGAATAAGATCCCTCTCTTAGGTTATGTTGCAGCTGGAAGCCCTATTTTAGCGGTAGAAGAAGCGATCGATTATTACCCAAAACCACAGGATCTTCGCTATGATGCTAGTGAACTATTTATGTTAATTATTAAAGGTGAGTCTATGATTAATGTTGGCATTTTGGATGGCGATATTATTACCGTTCGCAAGCAATCCGCCGCTAATAATGGAGAAATTGTCGTTGCGATGACCGAAGATAATGAGGCGACCTGCAAAACCTTCTTCAAAAAAAATGATCATATTATTTTAAGACCTGAAAATGATACTATGGAGGATATTATCTTACCGCAAGCCACCATCTTAGGAAAGGTAGTTGGCTTGAATCGTTTCTATTAACAGCTTACAAAAAAGACGACTGAGTTCCAGTCGTCTTTTTTAGTTTAATAATGTAATAAGGTGTAATAATCGTGGCCTTTTATCTGCTCGCCCCCCTTAAGATCATCAAGCTCAATCAAAAAAGCACAACCAGCCACCACACCCCCTAATTTTTCGACAAGTTCAATAGCAGCTGCTGTAGTTCCACCCGTAGCCAGTAAGTCATCGACTAATAAGACCCGTTGACCAGGCTTAATAGCATCCTTGTGCATTTCTAATATGTTGCTGCCATATTCTAACGAATACTCTACCTCAATGGTTTCACGAGGTAATTTACCTTTTTTACGAACAGGTGCAAAGCCCACTTGTAATGCATAAGCTACAGGACAACCAATGATAAAACCACGGGCCTCCGGACCAACAACCATTTCAATCTCTAGGTCTTTAGCATAGTCCACAATTTTTTGAGTAGCATATGCGAAAGCTTGACCATCTCCCATTAATGGGGTTATATCTCGAAAAATAATCCCCTCTTCAGGATAATCCTTAATACTTGCAATATAATCTTGTAAATTCATATTATAACTCCTTATTCATCCACTGATAAATGGCATCAATACTTTGAAAGTTCAAAAATGCTTCAGCTTCCATGGATTTTTTATAATTAATCATCGCGTCACAGGATTTAAGATCGACACGTTGATCTAAATGAGCATCTTGCTTATAGATGATGCCCTTTTCTATTTTAACAAACTTTGCTTGAAAAAACACAACGATCATGGTCTTTATTTTAACTAAAGGAATTTTCAAAAATTGAGCGAACTGTGCTAAATCTGCTATTTTTAACTGAGGATTCACTAACAAAGCCTGATAAAGTCGACTAAACTCTTGATGAGTCGGTAATCCCACCAAATACTTGGACTCCGCCACATAAGAAACTAAAATGATTTGTGACCATTTTTTATAATCTAAAACCTGCCGTAAGTGTGATAAATCATCAGGCACTTCTAAAATTACCAGTCGTTGAAAATCAGCGATATTTAAATCTTTATCAGAATATAAACTAAGCTGACTCGATTCTGGCAAGTAAGATTGAAGTTGATCAATTAGTTTCGATTGATTAACCAAATAGAGGGCTTGAGGATAATCTAATTCCCCCTTAAGTCCATTAGAAGAACGTTGGTCAATCAACTGTCCCTTTATAAAAGCAAAATCACGTACAATAAATTGTAAACTCGTCTGATCACGCCAACGGTTCAAACTTAATTCACCTAGGATGCTTAAACGACTCTCTGCCTTAATTAACGTTGTTGACTCAGCCATTGAAAAAGCTACTGCCGTTAGTTCAGCCATTGGTGCATCTAAATGGAATTGCCAACGGACATGTTGTTGATCTTTACCCATTAAGCGTTTATTTTTTATGATTAGCTCTTCTAAAACAATCAGTGGCTTAGGATTTTCCTGTCCAAAAGGTGCTAATTGTTTGATTTCCTGATACAAATCTAGTGTCACTTCATCATCCGTTAATAACAAATCCACCGATATAGCCGGCTCTTCTGCTAGTGAGCGATCAAGTGATCGAATAGCCTCTTCAAGCTTTTGTTTAAAGAGATCAAATTGGCCCTGGGCTATGGTTAATCCGACTGCTTGATCATGCCCACCGAAATGAACACATAAATCTTGAAAAGGTTGAATGAGATTAAAAAGATTAATCGAAGGAATAGATCGACCAGACCCCTTATAAACTCCCTTAGATTCATCGAAATTAAACAGTAGGCAAGGACAATGATGCCGCTCCACTAGACGCCCGGCTACAATTCCCAAAACACCTGGATGCCAATTTGCTTGACCAGCAATAATTATGGCTGGAGGTTCTACGTTTTTAGGATATATCCTTAATAATTCCGCTTCTATCTGCTTAACTAGGTCAACCCTTTCATCATTCTTGGCTTCAATGACTTGTAACAATCGGTTAGCTTCAATTAGATCTAAACTTGCTAAAAATTCTAAACCTGGACTAGGATCCCCTAAACGACCTACTGCATTCAATCTTGGACCAATCACAAAGCCAATGGTTTCCTCATCAATATCTTCTAAACTAATATTTTGATTATTAAATAACGTCAGTAAACCTGAACGATTTGTCTGTTTAAGTTGATTGATACCAGCTAAAACAATCGTTCGATTCTCATCAATCAAGGCAACTCGATCACAAACGGTCCCTATCGCAGCCAACTCTAAAGCTTCAATCGGAATTTCCCCCAGTAAAGCAGTGGCTAATTTCAAAGCAACTCCTGCACCCGATAGATCCTTAAAAGGATAGTTGCCTCTTGGATTAGCTGGATGTATAACCGCGTAGGCGGGCGGTAAATCTGTTTGAATCTGATGATGATCCGTTAAAATGACATCTACGCCTTGATCTTTAGCATATGCTAATGCCTCAAACCCAGCCACACCGTTATCCACTGTAATTATTAATTGTGTGCCTGCTTGAATAAAAGCTTGGTAACGCTCCAAGTTTGGCCCATAGCCATCCGTAAAACGATTAGGAAGATAATAAGTCACCTTGGCCCCAATCGATTCCAAAGCTTCTTTCATAATTAAGGTTGAGGTAATACCATCCGCATCATAATCCCCATAAATTAATATACTTTCTTCCTTTTCTACCGCCTGGGTAATACGTTCGACAGCTAGGGCCATATCTTCCATGTCAAAGGGGTCGTGGAATAAACTCGGTTGTTGATCACATGCAGCATCAATCGCCGCTTGTGATCGTAATCCGCGCTGCCAACATAGACGCAAAAAAGCGGGCGAATACGTCATTCCCGCTGATTGCATTTGTTGGATAAAATCGTTTTGTTCTTGATCGGATTTTTTCGGATAAATCCACTGAGAAAAATGACCTCTCATGTCAAACCTCCTCTAAGATCTTAGAACTTCAAACTCATCGAAATCATTGACCAATGTTGCTTGACTAAAAATCTCCTGTGCTTCCTTTTCTAATTGCTTACACTGCTTCCCTAAATACCTTGCAGAAATATGATTCAGATATAGTTTTTTGACATGGGCCTGTTTTGCATTTTGAGCCGCTTGTGCAGATGTCGAATGATAATATGCACGCGCTATTTTAGCTTCGCTTGCTTGGTGGGTTGCCTCATGAACCAAGACATCCGCCCCTCTGGCAAGTTGAAGAATGTTTCGACAAGATCGAGTATCTCCCAGGATCGACACAATACGACCTGCTTGATCAGGCGCTAAGAAATCTTGGCCATTTAAGATTCGACCATCTTCCAAGGTAACCCTAGCCCCCGCTTTCAATTGTCCAAAAATCGGTCCATTGGGTATTTCGTAAGCTGCCAACTTATCCATGAGCAATTGGCCCACTTTATCCGGCTCGATAATTCGATAGCCAAAACAAAGTATTCCGTGTTCTAGAGGCATATATTCGGCTTGCCAGCCTCTATCCAAATCAAGCGTTCCCCCTTGGGGGGATAATTCATGAATATTCAGTGGATATGCCAACTTCGTCTTAGAAATCCTTAAAGAAGTTAATACAAAATCTTTAATTCCTTCTGGCCCATAGAGATCAACCGGATCTTGTCCTGCTTGATTAGAGCGTGAACTCAAGAGTCCTGGCAAACCATAAATGTGATCTCCATGAAGATGGGTAATAAAAATGCGCCGAATTTTTCTTGGTTTAATATGCGTTCTTAAAATTTGATGCTGCGTCGCTTCACCACAATCAAAAAGCCATACTTCATTCAACTCATCGAGTAATTTTAAGGCTAAGGCAGAAACATTACGGACCTTAGCAGGTACACCGGCTCCTGTTCCTAAAAATTGTAAATGCATCAAGTCATCCTTTCTGAGTTTAACGCTTTGAATAGAGTTCCTTGGCCATAAATTTGGAAAATTCCTTAGCTCCTTCTTCATTTAAATGAACCCCATCCGAAGCAAACCATTCTGCATGCCCACTAGCAAAGGAAGCCCAATCAATCACAGTAACATTACCATAGCGTTCAGCTGCTTGATTGAGTTGATAATTTGCATCTTGTGTCCAAGGCCGATCAACTAAAATATTAACATAGTACTGTTTGCGCTCTAAGCCAATATCTTGGATATAGTCATCTAATTGACCCGTTGTATAAGTCCCATTCGTTCCTAACATTGTAACGACTGTCGATGCTAATTGGTTATTTGCTTTCAGTCGATCAACCACATCATAGGAATTATATAATTGTCGCGCAACTTGAGGATCAATGACAGCCTTAGGAAATACTTCTTTTAAATGCTCCGTCGACGCTGCTAAGGTCGAGTCTCCGATAAAAGTAATATCCAGCCCCGAAGCAAACAGCAGCACTTCCTGATCTAATCCTTCGATATGATTCACAACTTTAGGCGGTGCAACAGATTCATTTTTTGTCTCATCAGCTATCTTAAGGTTACTTTCAATGATTTGTTCAATCTCTTGGGTCTGCTTTGTTCCTTTGGCCTGAGAAGAAATAGCCATTCCCACACTTCCCATCACAAAATTAAAAATATAGCAGCACACAAGAAATTTAACCAGATATAATCCTTGAGGATGATTCCTTAAAAAGTTAAACTGATATTTTGTTTTCTTCCAATTAAAATCTTGCCCAACAGGTAATGAGATCGACTTTTGTTCAAAGAGTTGATAAGTAATTTCTGCTAAACCGATAATTAGAGCAAATTTAAAAATATAATTCAACCCTGGTAAACGATTAAATAGAGCGATATTCTGTGGACTCAATAAATAGACAGGATAGTACCATAGATAATAGGAAAAAGACCTCTTGCCTATCCAAGAAAAGACATTAAAAGATAGAACTTTATTCCAAATCGAAGAGGGGTGAATAGCGGTCAAAATCATCGCCAGCGATAAGATTGAGAAAAGACTTAAACCAAAACGGTAGGCGAATGGCTTAGTCCCAAACATAAATCGGACCATAAAGAAAGCTAAAATATACACTATAACACCAATACCATTTAAGCCGTGTGTAATGGTTTTAGGAATAGGCTTTGGATTTAAGCGTTCAGGTAATAATAATCCCAACGCGCCTCCCAAAGTAAAGGCAGATAGTCGAGTCAGTAAATCATAATAAACTCGCGTTGGATCAGAAGAACCTTGGTAGAGATAAGCCATCAATACTGCTGAAACCAAAGAAATAATTAATAAAATATTAATCGTGATATTTGCCTTTTTATGCCAAGAATAGGTGAGAAAGATCAAAATTGGTGTTAAAATCACCAATTGTCCATATAGAGAGACATACCACAAATGAGTAAATGGGCTGGGATTTGCTGCTTGAACAAAATACGATTGTTCATTTAATATCTGATAATAATTATTAAAAAATCCTAAAGCACTTAATCCCATATTCCGAACATTCGGCAAGTAATTACGGTTGAAAAGGAGAATATAAGTAACCACCATCATGATCATCGCTAACATCGGAAAGAACAACCGCTCAAAACGTTTACGAATGAAAGCGATATAGTTTAATGGTTTCCCTCTTTGATCCGCCACATAAAAATGTCTAAAGTTAAAAAAACCGGCAATAACCAAAAAGAGATTAACTGCGATAAACCCGCCTGGCATGATATGTTCAAAAAAATAATAACCAATTATTGTGAGGATCGCGACCCCCTTTAAACCATCAAATATGGGAATTCGATATCCACTATTTGTTTCCTTCATATTAATTCATCACCTAATCTACAAATTCAAATTGATAGTCAACTAAAAGGACCGTGTCGCCATTCTTAGCCCCTGCTTCTCTAAGAGCCTCATCGACCCCCATCGCTCTCATTTGACGCGCAAATCGTTGTAAACTCTCATCATGATCCATGTTTGTCATCGCATAGAGACGCTCAATGCGTTCGCCAACTAGTTCCCATAGATCTCCATCTAATCGCTTCACTTCAAAATCAGGAGTGTCTTCTTCTAAACGATAAACTTTTTGATCCTGATTATCATCTTGCAAGGCAATAAAATCACTTTCACTCAGCATACGATAAGTTGCTTGTAATAAATCATCCACACCCTGTCTTTGATAAGCCGAAATGCTATAAATAGGAGGGGGCGTCAAGTTTAAATCTTGATAATATTCCTCTAGCTGATGTTCAAAAATCGCTAGGTTTTCTTTTGCCTGGGGTTGATCTAATTTATTAGCCACTATGATCATCGGACGTAGCAGTAAGCGTTCATTATAAGCACGCAATTCATCCATGATCGAAGTAAAATCTTCAAAAGGATCGCGGCCTTGTACTCCAGCCATATCAATTACATGCAATAAGACTTTCGTTCGTTCAATATGACGTAAAAAATCAATTCCTAAGCCGACGCCTTGAGAAGCTCCTTCAATCAACCCGGGTGTATCCGCCACGACAAATTCTTGACCAGATTTTAAATGAACCACCCCTAAATTAGGCGTTAAAGTTGTAAAAGGATAATCAGCTACTTTTGGCTTAGCATTAGAAATCACCGATAAGAGTGTCGACTTGCCGACCGATGGATAACCAATCAAACCAACATCTGCCAAGATTTTAAGTTCTAAGGATAGCTCCCTTTCTTGACCCGGCTCACCATTTTCAGCAATAGAAGGAGCAGGATTTTTATGCGTCGCAAATTTAATATTTCCCCGACCTCCGCGTCCGCCTTTTGCCACTACGCATTGGTCTTGATGATGCAATAAGTCAGCTAATACTTCACCAGTCTGGGCGTCTTTAACAATTGTACCAGGCGGGACCTTTACGTAAAGGTCTTTTGCATTAGCACCATATTTTCCCTTGCTCATACCATTTTCACCAGCTGAAGCCTTAAATAATCGGTTATAGCGAAAACCCATCAAGGTTCTTAATCCCTCATCTACATAAAAGATCACAGAACCCCCATGACCGCCATCACCACCAGCTGGGCCACCGTCTGGACGGTATTTTTCTCTTAAAAAGGCCACCATACCATCGCCGCCCTTGCCGGCTTTCACCATAACTTTTGCTTGATCTAAAAAGCTAGACATTCTATCGCCTCCTTTATCGATATTATTGTATTCTTAAGCAAGTCTTAGTCAATAATTAATCTCGGATCAAAAATTGAAAGAATTAATTGAGTCAACTCACGCATTAATTGATAACGGTTATGCCTTACTTTCGGATCCTCATCATTGATCATATGATCTTCAAAATAATGAGCAATGATTGGACTTAAATCTTGGTAGGCTTGCAATCGATCATTTAAGCCGGAAATATGTTTTAATTCCATCACCTTTTGAATAAATTGAGCTTCCAAATCACTCTGAGCCAACTTCGATTCTAACTGATCTTCTTCAACCACCTTAGTTCCTAAATTAACCACTCGGCTAAGATTTTCAACCATCTGATGGAATTGATCAGGATGCTGTTCTTTAAAAGCTTGAACTAATATAGCGGCATCCACAATTCTTAATGGAACCAAATGTGTCTTGTTCAAACTAGCTTGAATCACATCATAATCAATCGTTTGATTTTCTAATAAAACCTGAACTCTTGCTTTTAGAAAATTAAGAATTTCTTGCCGTAATTCAATCGTACTTTGCTGCAAGTAAGATAATAAGATATCCGAAAAATCAATCGGCCAGTCTTGATCTAAGCAAATCTCAATAATCCCCATAGCTTGTCTTCTCAAGGCGTATGGGTCGTTAGAACCAGTTGGAATAAGACCGACACTAAAGAAGCTCGCTAAAGTATCTAATTTATCGGCTAATGCTAATAAAGCGCCAACTTGACTTTGAGGCAAATCACCTTTAGCTGATGTTGGTAAATATTGTTCAGAAATAGCTTGAGCGACTGATGAAGACTCCCCATATTTTTGAGCATAGAAGCCACCCATCACGCCTTGTAATTCACTAAATTCATCAACCATTAAAGTCATTAAATCAAATTTATAGATTTGAGCAGCTCTCAAAGCATCCTTTTGAACCTCTTCAGACACATTAAGTCGACTAGCCAACAACTGCAGTAATTGATACACACGAACTTGCTTGTCTGCATAACTACCTAATTTGTAATGTTCATTTAAGCGGGTTAAACCTTCTAAGTAATGATCCAAATCATGTTTCAAGTCTTCCTGATAGAAGAACATAGCATCCGATAATCGGGCCCGTAATACTTTTTCATTGCCCTTAATCACTTGGTCGAGGTGTTGGTCATTCCCATTACGAACCGAAATAAAATAAGGCAAAAGCTTTTCTGTATTCTCATCAAGGCAATAGAAATAACGTTGATGATCTCTCATCGCTGTTACTAAAACTGCTTGAGGAAGTTCAAGGTATTCCGACTCAAAGGTTCCATTAAAAGCGGTTGGCCACTCAACAATAGCAGTTACTTCTTCTAAAAGATCCTGATTTTCTGGAACAAGCCAATGTTTCTCTTGAGCGATCTCATTTATTTGTTGGCGAATAATCGACATACGTTCCTCAAATGAAACAATCACAAACCGGTCTTTCAACACAGACTCATATTGTTTTGGATGTTTAATAATAACTTGATCCTGTGTCTTTAAAAAACGATGACCGCGTGTCCATTGATTAGCGGTCACTCCCGCGAATTCGAATGGAATTACCTCTTCGTCTAAAAGCGAGACCATCCAATGGACCGGACGAATATATTCAATATTTAAGTCTGACCATCTCATAGTCACTGGAAAATGGAGCTGAGCAACCAAGTCACCCATTTTCTTTAAAACTTCAGCAGCACTTACTTGTGCAGCCGTCTTCCTTAGAAAGAGATACTCTGTTCCTTTAACCTCTTTAACAAAAAGATCCGCTTCCAAACCCTGCTGTCCTCTCAAAAAACCTTGACCCGCCTTAGTCAACTGACCATTTTCATCACGACCAGCCTTAAGTGAAGGTCCACGCACTTCCTCGATTTGTGCATTTTGAAGATCTGCCAGACCATTAACCCTAATAGCCAACCTACGAGGTGTCGCAAAGGATTCAATCGACTCATAGTCTAAACGTTCATGTTGTAAGAAATCAGCAAAGCGATCCGCTAATTGGTCTCTTAAGGCTATTAAAAAACGTGCGGGAATTTCTTCTAATCCCAATTCAAATAAATACTGTGCCATTAGTTTGCCTCCTTTACCAATGATTCCTTACTACCCTTTAATAATGGAAATCCTAATTCTTTCCGTTTTTCAACGAATAGCTTAGCCACACCACGGGCCAACTTACGAACTCGCCCCAAATAAGCAGCTCGGTCTGATGGTGAAATCAATCCGCGGGCATCCAATAAATTGAAGGTATGAGATGACTTCAAAATATAGTCATAGGCTGGATGAACGAGTCCTTGATCAAGTAAGCGCTGAGCCTCTGCTTCGTAGTCATCAAATTGCCTGAATAACAAATCCCCATCGGATAATTCAAATGAAAACATAGAATGTTCATATTCAGGTTGTTTAAATATTTCCCCATAACGAACACCTTTAGTCCATTCCAATTCATAAACATTATTTACATCAAATAAATACATTGCTAACCGTTCTAAACCATACGTGATTTCAGAAGTTACTGGGTCTGTTTTTAGGCCTCCAACTTGTTGAAAATATGTAAATTGTGAGACTTCCATTCCATCGATCCAAACTTCCCATCCTAGACCAGCACAACCCATGGAAGGATTTTCCCAGTTGTCCTCTACAAAACGAATATCATGCTCTAAAGGATTAATCCCTAGAGCTACCAAAGAATCCAAATAGTATTCTTGGATATCAATTGGAGAAGGTTTCATCACTACTTGAAACTGATGATGTTGATAAAGACGGTTAGGGTTCTCGCCATATCGTCCGTCTGCAGGCCGTCTAGACGGCTCCACATAAGCAGCATTCCAAGGTTCAGGCCCATTCGATCTTAAGAAGGTATAAGGACTCATCGTCCCGGCTCCCTTCTCTACATCATACGATTGAAGAATCAAACATCCCTTACTCGACCAAAACTCCTGCAAAGTTAATATCATATCCTGTAAACACTCAACTGACATTCTATCGCTTCCTTCCATAATGTAAAAAAGGTCCCTATGACCATCTTGGGCCATAGGGACAAATCATAAGCGTGTCCCAGCCTAATCCGTCCATCGATATCTCACAATCAATGGAAGCAAGACACTGGCTAACATTTATTTAAGGATCCCTGTTCATCGACCAATCCTGTCAACTAGTTGAAATTTTACTCAATTTTTCGAAAAAAGTCAATCCACCGTATTAAAGCAAGCCGCTTTAAATAGCTAATTATGACTCATTAATCACTTATTTCGTTTAGGTATTTCTTTTATCATCGCCTGCATTTGATCCATCTCCTGGATATAAGACTGAGTTTTTAGATGGATTCCAACCAACTCATTGTATATCTCAAATAAAAGCCGCCGGAGATCTCGAGCAAGTTCTGGCTCAATCTCTAGTTTCCTAAAGCGAGATAGAGACATTCCTGACAAAGATTGAATTAAAGGAATACTCTCAGCTTTCAAGCGAAGACGATATGAATCCATTGACCAGTGTGCTTGACACAAAAGTCCTTGATAGCGCATAGAAAAGTCAAAAGGCCCTACTTGATTCCCACAGACTCGACAATGCTGCCAATCAAGTTGAACGCCAAAACGTTTAAGCAGTCTTAAATCACAGACTAAATGAACGGCATCAGCTGGATAACCCTCATTTAAAAATGTCAAACTTTTATAAAAAAACTGATATAAGGAGACATCCTTAACATTATCATCAGTTGAGGCATCGATAAGTTGACTAATATAACTAGCATGCGCCAATAAAACAGGATCCTTTTGAATGGCCGGATAAAAGTCTAGACAGTTGGCCTCTCTTAAAAAAGAAAGACCTTGCTGATTCACACGGCCTACAAAAGATTGTCTAGTAAGCGGAATCAAATTAGCCTTAAGGGGATGACTCGGCTTCTGCAGTCCCTTAACAAAAAACATTTTCGTGCCATATTCTTGGGTGAAAAGCTTAACCAAGGCATCGTTTTCCCGATGAGGTCGTTGAAAAAGAACGATACCTTCAAATTTTGAATCCAAACTAGCTCTTAATAGTTTTCCAGACGATAGCCTAAATCATTAAGATTGGCCTGTCGATCGCGCCAGTCTTTTTGAACCTTCACCCACAAGTCCAAATAGACCTTATCCGCTAATAAGTTTTCAATATCTCGTCGCGCCAAACTTCCAATTTTTTTAATCATTTTTCCTTGGTGACCAATAATAATTCCCTTTTGACTTTTTCGCTCCACAATGATACTTGCCTGAACTTCAACTTTATCATCTGGGTTACGTTGCATCGAATGAACCTGCACAGCAACAGAATGCGGAATCTCCTCACGGGTCAACAAAAGGATTTTCTCACGGATTAATTCACTAACCACAAAATATTCAGGGTGATCCATCACTTGATCTGCCGGATAATATTGTGGCCCATTGGGCATCTTTGCTACTAATGTATCTAATAAAGCTTGGATATTAATTCCTTCTTTAGCAGAAATAGGAACGACCGCTTCGAAATTAAATAAAGCTTGATAGCCCTCGATCAACGGCAACAAGTCATCTGGGTGAATGAGGTCAATTTTATTGACGACTAGAAAAACAGGAACCTTGGCCTCACGCACCTTGTCAATCACAAATTGATCACCAGGTCCCATTTTTTCAGAAGCGTTCACTAAGACACAGATCGCATCGACTCCATTCAATGCGCTGTAAGCTGTTTTGACCATGAACTCTCCTAACTCATGCTTAGGCTTATGAATACCCGGTGTATCAATAAAGACGATCTGAGCTTGTTCTCGCGTATATACTCCTTGAATTCGATTCCGGGTCGTCTGAGCTTTATCCGACATAATCGCAATTTTTTGCCCAACAATTTGATTTAGTAGGGTTGATTTCCCGACATTTGGGCGACCAACCAAGGCCACAAAACCAGAATGATAGTCAGGATATAATGATTTTATTGATTCCATAAAACTCCTTTATCTATTCGTTAAAATAAGTTAATTAATTTCGGTAAAAATAATAAGCCACCAATCAAAACAGCTGCTAGAGCGGTTATTAAAACAGCACCTGCTGCAACATCCTTAACCCGCTTGGCTATGGGGTGCCACTGATTGCCGACGGTTAAGTCGGTCAAATACTCAAGAGCGGAGTTTACCATCTCTGCCACGATGACTTGACTTACAGTTAGTACCAATATCACCCATTCCAAGCTTGAAAAGGATAATCTTCCAGCTAAAGCGAAAACCAGCCCCATAGCCACAGCATGAAAACGTAAATTACGTTCATGACAAAAGGCGAAAACGATCCCTTGACAAGCTGTGTTTAGTGACTCTAAAAAATTGGTGTTTTTAAGATGTTTATCGACAGAGGCCATATTCTTTTAATACCTCATCTTGTAGGGCAAACATTTCTTTTTCTTCTTCAGGTGTTTGGTGGTCAAACCCATTTAAATGCAGGAAACCGTGAACCGCTAAAAAGCCTAATTCACGATCAATAGAATGACCATACTCTATGGCTTGTTCTTTAGCTCGTTCAATCGAAATGATGATATCTCCTAAGTGCGGAGCGATCTGTGGACGTTCTTCCAATTCCATAAAAGAATCCAATTCTAACCACTCCTCACCTTCATTTAATGCAAAGGATAGCACGTCCGTGGCTTGATCTTTATTGCGGAAATCCCGGTTCAATTGCTGTATACGCTCATTATCAACAATTGAAATGTCCACTTCACTGTGGGGATTGACCTCTAATTTTTTACTAGCTAAATTAATTAATCCCTTTAATAATTCGCTTTGATCTGGGGTAAGGTAATTTTCATCATCGATAATTTCAATGTTCATCTTATTAACTCCTTTCATACCTAATGGGGATACTCAATCCTTGTGTGGTACATGGACGCAATCCCCTTGATAATTGATTGACGAACCTTAAGTAATTCATCAGCCGTTAAATGACAATCAGCAAATTGCCCATCCTTCAATTTTGATTGAATAATTTGATCTAATAAAGTTTCAATGGCTGTTTGATCATAGTGTTTCAATGTTCTAGACGCCGCTTCCATCGAGTCAGCAATCATCGTAATCGCTGCTTCCTTAGTCTGAGGAATCGGGCCCGGATACCGAAAATCAGCTTCCTCAACAGTAGGATCTGCTTCTTTAGCTTGATAGTAAAAATATTGAGTAGAGGTCGTTCCATGATGCTGTTGACAAATATCAATAATTGATTGAGGGAGTCCCTCTTCTTGAAGTAATATCACTCCCTCAGTGACATGATCAATAATAACCTGAGAAGATTCTTGAGGTGTCAACATTTGATGGGGAGACTCAATGCCACCTGACAAATTCTCCACAAAGAAGAGAGGATGGATCGTCTTGCCCACATCATGATAATAAGCTGCAACCCGTGTCAGTAAAGAATCCCCACCAATCGCTTCAACAGCATTAGCTGCTAAATTTGCGACCATCATTGAATGGTGATAAGTTCCAGGAGCTTTTTCAATGAGACGCTTTAAAAGCGGGTGATTCAAATTTGCTAACTGATTCAATGTCATTGGAGAACGACTCGATAACAATTGATCATAATAGGGTTCCAAAAGTACCCACATTAAAAAACCGAGTAGATTAGATAATAATGTCGATGCAAGAATCCAGAGAACTTGCTTTGAATTGACCGGTATCGATAAAGCGCTCATAATAGGAATCGCTAAAAACAATTGTCCCAATAATGTATAAAGAAAGAAACGCTGTCTTCTAAATGATTGCTTAATATCTCCTTGCCAAAGAATATATATAACCGTTAAAAGACTGGATAACAAATAGAATAAACTCACATAAATCACCAGGGTCTGGCTTTCATTATTTGTAAGTACAAAGATGGCAAAAATATGAACAACTAGAACAAATAGTAAACTATGCTTCAAATTAGTTTTAGTATAAAGAAGCAAAGGGAAAACAGCCATCGGCACTAAAAGATTCGCATATAAAAAGTGATGGATCTGTAGCCATTGGCTCAATTCAATACTTAGCAATGCTCCGGCAAGAATAATGGCATAAGCTGTCAAGTTCTTACTTTTTTGATCCAAGTCTGATCGATCGAAACCTACATAAAACAACCTTACTAATAAAAGTCCATGGATTAGGATGAGTCCCAAGAAAACCCATATTTTCATCGAATTTTTCTGTCGATTTAAATAGCCGTAAAGTTCTAATTGTCGCAAATTAGTTGGCTTAATCACATGTCCAGCTTGAATAATTACTTGACCTTGTAAAATATAAGAAGTTTGAACATTCGCTTCTGCTTCATCTTTTAATCGTTTTGTTTCACTTTCAGAATAAATCAAAGTTGGTTTGATCGAATAACTTAAAATATTTAAAGCGAGCTGCTGAAGTTCTAAAGGTAAAGATCCAGCTGCCATTTGCGTTCTTATATTAAGAAGTTCTTGGCCAAGCTGACTAGCACTTAATTCTTGGCTCATCGTGTCTTTAATCACTTGAAGCAATTCGTCTTGTAGTAAATCCAAGTCCTGAGCATCCAACAGTAGGAGCAGACGCAAATTATCTTGTCGCAATTGATCAATTAATGCTTGTAAGTCTGCAGGTGGATCTAGAAAAACTAGCTGGGCTAAGACACTTTGAAGACTCGGTGATAATTCATCGAAACTTAGAGACTGCGATGCTTCAGGAAGATATTGCTTGATCTGTTCAAGATCAATAGATTGATCCGGCCCTTTATCCTTAATAAGCTCAACTAATTGCGACTGGGTATAAGTTCGATTCTTCCACTCACGAACATAGGAGAAAAACTGATCCAAACGATCTCGTTCTATTTCAAGTAGATCTTCTTGAAAAACATAAATATCTGCAATCGCTTCTCGAGCTCGTTGCCGATTTAACTGAGTTTGATAGCTATCTTCCATCGTCGAAGGGGCTAATATTGTCACATCCGATACGTGGTTGACTTTAAAATCATAAGACCTCGGCTGGACATGATGGTATCCGATAAGTGCAATTAAGCCACTTAAAATAGCGATGATGAATACTGAATAAAAAGGGCCCAGCTTTTCATAAAAAACTTGTAGTCGCCGATTCATGGCAATCTCTCCTTATTTTTTTAAGTAGCCTGACTATACGCCTTAATAATTTCTGCGACAACTGGATGACGTACAACATCCATTTCATCAAAACCAACAAACTGAATCCCTTGAATCCCCCTCAAATGTTCTCTAGCATGAATAAGACCTGATTGAACACCCTTAGGAAGATCAATTTGAGTTTGGTCACCATTAATGATCATTTTAGATCCAAATCCTAATCGGGTTAAGAACATTTTCATTTGGGCTGTCGTCGTATTTTGCGCTTCATCTAAAATCACAAAAGCATCATCTAGGGTCCGTCCGCGCATATAGGCTAGAGGTGCAATCTCAATAACCCCTCGTTCCATTAATCGGTTGGTATGCTCAGCACCATAGACAGCATATAGCGCATCATAGATTGGCCGCAAATATGGATCAACCTTTTCCTTTAAATCTCCTGGTAAAAAGCCTAAATTCTCCCCTGCTTCAACTGCTGGACGCGTTAAAATTAACTTCTTGACTTTCCCTTCGCGCATCGCTTGAACAGCCATTACAACCGCTAAAAATGTTTTTCCAGTTCCCGCTGGACCAATGCCAAACACCATATCTTTCTTTTCTATTGCCTGAATATACTGCAACTGACCATAGGTCTTACAACGAATAGCAGATCCTTCAGCTGTTCGGCCAATTACCCGATCATATAGATCGATAAAATGATCGATCTGATTATTCTTAGCCATCTTAATCGCCGTTACCAGATCCATTTGTCGAAGAGGAATGCCTCGCTCTAATAAGGCTAAAAGGTTCAAGATGATCGATCGCACTTGTTGTGTTGAGAGCTCATCATCCGCCTCAATAGAGATGACCTCCCCCCGATTAGCAATCATTACATCAAAAGCCTCTTCTAATTGACGCAAATTCTTATCATGATTACCTAAGATTTGTAATAACCAATCTGTGTTTGATACATTTACTTGACTTGTATAGGCTCCACGTTGATTCAATCCTCGTTCTCCTTTATTATCCAGATTTACTTTTAGATTACCACAAAAAGTAGCCAATGAGTATCATTATAGCTTGTTGAATAGTATTTTACTTACTTCGTTCGATAAAAAAAGAAGGGGACAAGCCCCCTCTCTTTTTATGAAAATAAAAATTTTCAATATTTCATTTTTGCTTATGCGCTACGTCTAATACTTACGTTTACGAGCGGCTTCTGATTTCTTCTTACGACGAACACTTGGTTTTTCGTAAAATTCACGTTTACGCGCTTCTCTCAAAGTACCTGTTTTAGAAACGTTACGCTTAAAGCGGCGAAGAGCGTCATCCAAAGATTCGTTATCACGAACAATTGTTTTTGACATATGGTTCCCCTCCCTCCGAGCTTATAGTAACCTTTCTTAGAATTAATCTTCTAAACAAAGTCCTTTTAGAATTATACCACGATTCCATTCAGATGCAAAGTCTAGAAATTAATTTTTGGCAATAAATCGATTTATTGAAGCTCACTTTCAGGGAGAAGTTGGCAATCTTCACATAATCCAAAGACTTCAAAACGATGTGATAACACCTTAACACTAGATAGATCCGTATGGACCTGTTCTAAAGGACAAGCATCCAGTACTAAAGCTTTTCCGCAATTCACACAGATAAAATGATGATGGTGATGATGACAATCGTGACCTAATTGGCAAGATAAACGAAAAAGTTGTTCATTTTGGTACTCAGTCGATTCCAGAAGTCCAATTTCTACAAAATCATACAAATTACGATAGGTAGTATTATAGGACATCGTTGGATAAACTTCTTCCAAAGCCTTATGAATCGTAAGTGCCGTCAAATATCGTTGGTTATCTGCAAATAAACTAAGAATCTCTGTCCGCTTTTTGGTAATCTTAAATCCTGCTTCCCTTAATTGTTGGTGTCCCAACTCAATCAGTCGATTCACTTCCGTTGGATATGGAGTTTTTTTCAAGTGAACTGGCTTCATAATTCTCACTTCCTTATAATATGGTAAACTATGCATAAACAATCATCTAAAACATAGGAGTATACTCATGACGCAAACAATTCCATCAATCCATCTCTTCCTGATTTCGGACTCTATCGGTGAAACAGCCTTGAAAGTTGCCCAAGCTGCTATTGTTCAATTTCCTAGTATAAAGTCAGTATTACACAAATGGGTTTTTATTTCAAAAGATGAGGACCTAAGTTCTTTGAAAAAGAGCTTAATCGATCATCAAGGCATTGCTCTTCTAACTCTGGCTGACCAAAACCTAGCAGAGGAAATTACTCAATTTTGCCAGACCCATGACTTAGACTATTTCAATCTACTTCAACCTTTAACACAACTAATTGAAGAACGAACTCTGGTCAAACCTAGCCAAGAAGCTGGAGCCCAACACGAACTGGATGCTGCTTATTTTAAGCGCATTGAAGCCATGGAATTTGCGAGTAAATACGACGACGGAAATAATCCATCCATTTTTGATGAAGCCGACATCCTACTACTAGGCATCTCCCGCACTTCAAAAACCCCCTTATCCATGTATCTAGCCACCTTAGGCTACAAGGTCACCAATCTCCCTTTGATCCCGGAAAATTCACTTCCCGACTCGCTCTTTAAAATCGACCGCAAAAAGATCATCGGTCTAACAAATGACCTTGAAATCATTCAAAAATTTAGACAAAAACGCATGGAAGAGTTTGGTATCCAAGGAGCCAGTCAATACGCTTCCCGCAGTCGTATTCAAGCGGAATTAGACTATGCCGATCAAATATATCAACAACTCGAGTGCCCAGTGATTAATGTTGCTGATCGTTCTATCGAAGAAACTGCCCAACTCATCATCCAGGATATGGACAATGCAATCAATCACTGATCCTTTAACCACTCTTGATACAATTGAAGCAAATATGATCGCACATCCATATCATATGCCGCATTAAGATTAGAATCAGCCAAACTCTCCTGGATAGGCCCACATGACAGGGTCTGTCCATTTTTTAAAAGCAAAGCATGGCTGCCATATTTTTTAGCGAGGGATAAGTCATGCACCACTGAAACAATAATCCGGTCACCTTGACATAACCACTCTTTTAGACCATCATATAAACGTTTTTGATAATTAAGATCAATAAAGTTACTGGGTTCATCTAATATCAAAATCGATGGTTCTTGAGTAAAGGCTTGACTCAAGAACACCTTTTGTCGTTCTCCTCCAGACAAATTATTCAAAGAAGCTCTTCGCTTATGATCAATCCCTGTATCTTTCAAATAATGTTTGACGAGTTGCCAATCTTTAGTTGTCAGATTTTTCAAGAAGCCTTTTAAATAGGGATACCTCCCCAATGCGACCACTTCTTCTACCAAATAATCATGAGAAAGGGACTGAATTTGAGGTAAGAACGCCATGTGCCTAGCTTTTTCTAGGTTAGAATATGTCTTTAGATCTCGTCCCTTCAAAAAAATGGATCCCCTATAATCCATTTCACCAGAAAGCGCCTTTAAAAAACTTGATTTCCCAGCACCATTTGGCCCACAAATCATCCACCATTGACCAACCATTAAGTCCAAACTTGCTAACTCAAATAGGACTTGATCTTTTATCTGGATCGATACGTCTTTACACTCTAACATACGTCACCTCGTGTTCGTTTGACTAATAAATAGAAAAAGACGAGTGTTCCAATAATGGATGTGATAATACCAATCGGAATCTCTAAAGGACGGATCAAAGTTCGTGCAACCAAATCAGCTACGGCTAAAAAGTTCCCCCCTAAAAACAGGCTCACGGCTACCAAATAGCGATGATTCGCCCCAACAATCATTCGACTCATATGAGGAATAATCAAGCCCACAAAGGCAATTGATCCCGCTACCGCCACACTCAAGCCTACCTGAATCGAAACAAAGATTAATAAAAGTAGACGGACACGATAAACATTGACCCCTAGATTACGAGCCTGGTCCCCTCCTAAAGCAAGAGCATTCAGGTCTTGGCTATAACGATAAAGAAACAACACATTAATCACTAAAGCAAAGGCTAAAATGCAAGCATCATGATAAGTTGTCGCAGATAGCGAGCCAAGTGTCCAAAACACTAAGGTCTGCAATTGATCTTTGGCTAACAAAAGCAATAAATTTAATCCCGCAGACACTAACATTGAAAAAATGATTCCTACTAGAATTAAACTTTGATGGCTTAGCCGCTGATCAAATAAACGAGTAAAGGTCAAGACAAGTAACAAGGAAATAAAAGCAAAAGTTGCAGCTAAGATAAAACGACTATCAAATTGATACACAGAAAAATGAGGAAAATAAAGAATCGCTAAACCAGCTCCTAAAGCAGCTCCTGAAGAAACCCCTAATGTAGATCCGTCTGCCAAGGGGTTTTTTAATAAACTCTGCATGGTCAGCCCAGCCAATGATAAGCCTGCTCCAATCAAAAAAGCATTCAATATACGCGGCAAACGAACCGCTAAAATAATCGTCTGATTAGATGGATTTAAACCGCTCCACTCCTCTTTGAAAAGGGAAACCAGAGAAAGGTAAACCTGGTGAAATGAGATAGATACAGACCCCCACACTAAACAAAGCCCAAGGATCATCAAACTGATCATTGGGCCTAGGATCCAAATTAAGAGGAGCCGTTTATTTTTCTTCATATACAAATTCATACAAGGACTTCATAGCATCCACTAAACGAGGCCCTGGACGTGTAAAGGAGGAATTATCAGCTGCAAAGACTTTTTTATCTTTAACAGCAGCCACATCTGCCCAAGCTTCACGACCTAAAATTTCGTCAACGGCTGATGGCGCCCCTTCATCCATCGGCATAAAGCTCGTTACAATGTATGATGGATTTAACTTCAAGACCTGTTCCTCAGAGACTTCAACGAAGCCATCTTGATCCTTAAAAATGTTATCTAATCCTAATAAGTTACCTAATTCATCCATGAAGGTATTCTTACCAGCAGTCCATAAACCAAATTCAATTGGAGAAATTTCATAATAGACTGAATTTGAATCGAGATTCTTTTGACTGGCTTTGTCTTGATATTCTTTAAAAGAAGCTTTCATATCTTCAATTAATTGACTGGCTTCATCTTCATGTCCAACTAATTGCCCTAATAATTCAATCGAATGATACACTTCCTCGATCGTTTGAGCGTCTGTGATAAAGACTTTAATGCCTAAATCTTCCAACTGCTTTAATTGATCTTCACTTAAAGACATCTTAGAAGCAATTACTAATTGAGGATCTTTAGCGATAATATCCTCCACGTTCATTTCTTGACCCGTTGTAATAGATGGAATAGATTCTACCTTATCTGCAGGATAATCCACGTAATCTCCACGTGCAATAATTGTATCCCCCGCACCAATGGCGAATAAGATTTCAGCATCAGACGGCATTAAGGTTACGACTTTATCTACTTTTCCTTCTTCTAAAACAAGCTCTCGACCTGCCATATCTTCAATGGTTAACTCTTCTGCCGAAACTGGGCTCGTCAAGAACAAGGTTAAACATAGAAAAGCTAGTAACAATTGCCATTTCAATAATCTTTTTTTCATAAGACAACTCCTTTTTTAAAAATTTATCACACAAAGTATAACATTTATTCCAATAATTTGCTAAAGTATTTCCAATCTTTATAGATTATATTTTGACGAGTAAAATCTAATTTTCCTTCTTCCCGTAACTCCTTAACGACTTTACCAGCGGTCTCACGCGTCGTCCCTGCCACACTAGCTAATTCCATAATCGTTAAGGGATGCGGGATAATCACATGATCCGGCATAAATTTGCCCATATCATACATCCAAATAGCCAATGTTTGAATAACTCGCATGGTTGCACTAGGAATCGCCGTCATTTGTACCCGTTTTTCTAAATAATATTGAATATCCGTTAAGTTACTATAAACATAGGCCAATTGTTCACTATTTGAACGAACAATATCCTCCATTAATTTCTTTGGAATATAAAACAAATCAACATCTGTGACAGCAATCGCATCATAAATATGTTCACTACGATTCATAAACTCGGCGTAAGGGAAAAAACTCTCTTCACCCACATAATCCAAATAGCGATAATCGCCACTCGCATCTTCTCTCTCCAAGCGAACTAACCCTTTAAAATTAAAATAAGAATAGATAATCGGATCCTCTCGAAAGAAAATATACTGTCCTTTAGAAATATGATGAAATAAAGCCGAAGAAGTAATTTGATTAGCTTGTTCTAAAGTCAGACGAGAAAAAAAGTCATAGTCTTCTAATTGTTCAACATAACGCTCCAAATCTCGGTTAACCATATAAGCCCCCTCTCATTCATTAATACTGCCTTACACAAGGACAAAGCAGCCTATCACGTGTCCTTTTCATGTCATACGTTCATTATGTCATGATTCTGACTTTCTTTCAAGATAAAAGCGATTAAACATTATAATCGATGAGCAAGTATCAATAAGATTTTAATATAAACGTTTATATTTCACTTATTTTTAATGTTAGGCACAAAGGTGCTTTTCCTTCTAGTTATCTTTTATCTAGTAAATTAAAGATCCAGGGAAACTTGCCCTGGATCTTTAATTTAACATTATTAAGACTAATCGACGTTAGACCTATTTTTCATAATGATTGAGCCATCTGAGTCTGCTTATTGTAGATATCAGCATAAAAGCCATCTAATTCCAATAAACTTTGATGATCTCCCCGTTCAACAATCTGCCCTTTATCCAAGACCAATATTAAATCAGCATGGAGAATCGTTGATAGACGATGTGCAATGATGAAGGTGGTTCTTCCTTCTTGCAAGACCTTCATGGCATTTTGAATGATCCTTTCGGTCTGGGTATCAATATGTGAAGTAGCCTCGTCTAATACTAAAATTTTTGGATCATTTACCAGTGTTCTGGCAAAAGCAATGAGTTGCCGTTCTCCCGAAGATAAGGACTGCCCTCGCTCTGCAAGTGGAGTATGTATTCCTTGATCAAGCTTAGCAAGCAAAGTGCCTCCTCCTACTCTTCTAAGCGCCTCCACTAATTGGTCATCCGTTAGTTCTTGATGATATCGGCGGATATTTTCTGCAACCGTCCCAGTAAACAAATAGGGTTCTTGTAAGACAATGCCCATCTGATCCCGAACACTCTCTCTGGAAAAATCTTTAATATCTTGTCCATCAATAAGAATTCTCCCTCTTTGAGGATCATAAAATCGCATCAATAAATTCATTAACGACGACTTACCAGATCCTGTTGTGCCCACCAAGGCAACCGTTTGACCAGACTTCACCTTAAAGTTAATCTCCTGTAAAACTGGATGGTCCGCTTGATAAGCAAAGCAGACATGATCAAAAACAACAGAACCTTCTTGCATCTGAAAGATTGAGTCAGAGTCTTCCTCAACTTGACTATCCAAAAGTTCAAAAACACGATGGGCAGCTACTAAGGCCTGCTGAAGAGAAACATTCATATAGACCATGTTGGTCAAAGGATCAAAGAGCATCATAATATAATTCATCACTAAATAGAATTTACCCACCGAGTAAACCAGGTTCCCCTGAGTATTAACTGCCATAATATAGGCGATGAAACAAACCATCACCATGATCTTAATAAAATTCGACAATGACCATTCAAGAGTCGCTTCAATCTTTAGATATTTTAAGCGATTGGTCAACCATGACTGACTTAATTTAGAAAATTGCTGTTCCACATGCTCTTCCTGATTGAAAGACTGAATTAACGAAATACCTTGGACTAATTCACTGGTAGCCGAATTAATCTCACTACTTGACTCGCGGTCATACTGATTAATTGGCTTAACTAATTTGGAATAAAACTGCTGCCAATAAATAAAAACAGGGATTAAGATCAATAAGGGAATGGCGATTCGATAATCGGTATAAAATAATGCCAAATATGCCCCAATAACCTTGGTAAAGTTCAATAAAATCTGAGTTGAAAAGGTCTGATAAAACTTCAAGCGAATCGTCTCCGTATCATTTACAATTCGCGAAGCGATTTTACCAGCTGGCTTATCATCAAAAAAAGAGACCGGTAAGGACTGCATACGGGCATAGGCTTGGTCACGCATCCAGCGAACAATGCGATTAGAACCTATTCCGGTTAACACACGGCTCAAATAGGATAAAGTGACTGCTAACAGGGAAAGGATTAAATAGATTGTTAGTAACTGCAGCACCTTCCCTGTTTCAAAAGATCCGTGACTTTGAATCGTTTGGGTCAAATAGTCTAATAAATCAGAAATTAACCTGGGACAATAATAGAGTAAAATTGTTGATATAATCAACAATGTAATACCTAACAAGAATAAAAGCCATTCTTGTTTAATGGCTAATAATAACCGCTTAAATTCCTTCATTCACTTTTCCTCCCATCTGCTGCAAATGATACTGATCTGCATACCATCCAGGTTGATTCTGCAATTCTACCGGCGTTCCCTCCTGGATGATACGTCCTTGATCCAAAACAATAATATAATCAGCAGCTTGGACAGCTGAAAGTCGATGGGTCACAATTAGATTAGTTTGCCCAGAGCGAAGTTCATGAATATGGTTAATAATCGTACGCTCTGTATTAGCATCGACGGCAGACAGGGCATCATCTAAAATAAGAATCGGAGCTTTAGCGATCAATGCACGAGCAATAGCCAAACGCTGCTTTTGTCCTCCTGATAAGGCCACGCCCTTTTCACCGACTAAAGTCTCTAAGCCCTGACTCAGTTGATCAATATCCTTAGCTAAATCGGCTGCCTGAAGAACCTGATCCAAATCTTGCTCCGTGGCTGTAGGATTTGAAAAAAGAATATTCTCTTTAACCGATTGAGAAAACAAGAAGTGTTCCTGAGGCACATAGGCAAATTGCTGGCTTAAGGATTGAAGATCATAGTCTTCAATCGCTTGCCCATTAATCAACAACCGCCCCTGATTACCGACCGGCCATTGTCTTAATAATTGCCGGATGAGTGTTGTCTTTCCACTTCCCGTTTTGCCGACGATGCCCAGAGTTTCTCCTTCCTTCAAGGTGACTTGAATATCTCTCAGACTTGGCTGAGATTGAAGTGGATATTTAAAGCCATAATTTTGCCATTCAATGGAATGTATATGGTCTAGTTTAAGCGATCCCGACTTGGAGAGATGATCCTGTGTTTCTTCAAGCTCACGAATTTTACGATATGCAACTCGACCTTGTTGTATATCTGAAAAAATACTTGCAATATCCCAAATCGAATAATTAAGCATCGTTAGATAAAGTTGAAAAGAAACCAACATCCCCAAAGTCACTTCACCTCTTTGTAATAATTGAGTACCATAGCCCATTCCAATAACCATGGCAATTGCTGAAAAGAGACTTGCCGCTTGATTATAAAGCCCAGTGATTTTGATATATGCATTATTACTTTGATTCACTGCTGCAGTTTTTTCTTTAAAATGAAATAGTTCCTCCTCTGCCTTAGACGTCGTACGAATAACACGGACACCTTCCACCACCTCCAACACCTGATCATTCAAATGTGTAACAGATTCTCGCATCGTTTCATAACTTTTTTCTACTTTACTCGTTAGAAAATACATGATTACCCCATAAATTAATAAAGGTATTAAACTTAAAAGCGTCAACTTCCATGAAATGAAGCCTATCATTAGCACCATCAGAGTAATAATTGTCACGCCATCTAAGACAACAGCCATAAAGAACCATGCCATAACATAACCAATCGTTGGTATATCTTCCGTCATTCGCGTCATGAGGTCCCCTGAGCGAAACTGTTCATAAAAAGAACTTCTCATACCTAAAAGTCGTTTAAAGATCTTGATTCGAATGTGATGAATCAAAGAAAAACTTTCACCAAACACTAAATACATTAAGATGGCATTGCCAATGTAAGCAATCACTGCTGCCATAAACAAAGCAAACAAAAAAGCGATTCCTATTTTTCGAGTGAGCTCTCCTGCAACCATATTATCAATGAATAATTGAATAATATAGGTAGGAGCCAATTCTGCAATCGCAGTAATAATAATTGCTACAAATGCTATAGAAAACTTTTTTGAATGCTTACGAATCGTTTCTAAATATAAGCTAAACATTGTATCCTCATTTCTATTTTAAATACACAAAAACGCCTCTCCTATCGTCCATGATAAAAGAAGCGTCTTGAATGATTGCATCGATCGCTGAAGGCAGTCACTTATCTTAGCCTAATTCTACCATTTTCAAAGGAGTATTATACATTAAAGGTTCTAGTAATTTTATAATGTTTTGCATCGTTAACACTCCTTTCTATGATAGTTTATATATCCAATAATAGACCTATATGAAAGCCCTGTCAATCGTTTTTTAAGGATAATATTAAAAAATAAGTCCTCTTGCATGTAATAGCGTAGAATAGGTTGGCGACTAATAGCCATTGATTCCACCCAAGCTAAATCAGCAAGAGGACTTACTATATTCTAAAAGTTTAACAGACTAACTAATCATCCATTACATTCTTTCAGGTGCTTTAATATTTAAGAGTGATAAAGCATCTTTCAAGACAATGGTAACCGCCTTAACTAGTTGAATCCGAGTTTCCAATTGGTCATTTTCTTCTAAGATTCTAACCTTAGCATAGTATTTGTTAGCTTGTTGCGCTAAAGTAATCGCGTACTTGGCGATCACAGATGGTTCATATTCAGTCGCTGCCTTGACAATCACTTCAGGGTAATTTTGCAACAATTTGATAATTTCCCAAGAATTTTCATCATCTAAATTGAAATCAACCGTGCCAGAAACTTCTTTACCATATTTTGCGATCACTGTATTTAACCGTGCATAGGTATATTGAACATAAGGTCCTGTTTCACCCTCGAATTGAACGACTTCATCTAGGTTGAAATCAAATGAGTTCAGACGATCCGATTTTAAGTCGTGGAAGACAACTGCACCCACCCCAACTTGTTGGGCAACTTCCTGACGATTTTCCAGATTAGGATTCTTAGCCGCAATTTGCTCATCAGCAATTTCAATCGCTTCATGAAGCACTTTTTCCAATAAGACAATTTTTCCTTTCCGAGTGGATAATTTCTTACCATTTAAAGTAATCAAGCCAAAAGGAATATGGTGCATATCGTCAGACCAATCATTACCCATTTCTTTCAGAACTGCCTTTAATTGTTTAAAGTGATCACTCTGTTCACTTCCCACAACATAAAGACTTTGAACGAAATCAAAGGTCCGTTTACGGTAATAAGCTGTCGCTAAATCCCGAGTTAGGTAAAGAGTCGCTCCGTCCGATTTTTTAATTAAGGCAATTGGTAAATTATATTTATCCAAGTTAACAACCGTCGCACCATTTTCGATATGAGAAATCCCTTTATCTGCTAGGATATCGATAACTTCTTGCATCTTATCATTATAGAAAGACTCTCCAGTATAGTAATCAAAATGGATATCCAACAAGTCATAGACTTTCTTAAAGGTCTTAATCGATTCATCCTTGAACCAATTCCATAAATCAAGATACTCTTGATTTCCTTCTTCTAATTCTTTAAAAACTTGCCGTGCTTGATCTTCAAGCTCTGGATTTTCTTCAGCTTTTTCATGGAAATCAACGTATAACTTAACTAATTCATTCACTGGGTCGGCTTTAACAACTTCTTCATCTCCCCAGCCTTTATAAGCAACGATTAACTTACCAAATTGGGTTCCCCAGTCACCCAAGTGGTTAATACGAATTGGATTATAATTAATTTTTGCAAGAATTTTTGCAATGGACTCACCCAACACTGTAGAACGCAAGTGACCCATCGACATTGGTTTAGCAATGTTCGGTGAGGACATATCAATCGGAACATTGCCACCCTTACCTACATCCGTGCAACCATAGTCAGAACCTTTGCTTAAGATTTCTCCAATCACCGAATTACCATGAGCACCTTTTTCGATGAAGAAGTTGATATAAGCACCCACTACTTGCACCTTCTCAAAACCAGATGGATCTAGCTTAGCGGCCAATTCCTCAGCAATTGCATCTGGTGCTTTCCGGAAAATCTTTGCCAGACTAAACACTGGGAAGGCATAATCACCCAATTCACTATTACTTGGTTTTTCAATCAAACGACTTAGTTGGTCTTTATCTAAGTGCTCCGACAATTCCTTGTGCAACAATTCAACAATTTTATCTTTTACTGACATCATTTTCTTCCTTTCATATTTGGTTTCGTATAAAAAAAGACCCCTGGGAAAACCCCAGAGGCATATTAAATACACGGTACCACTCTGATTAGCTCGTCCTAAAACAGGCTATCTCTATGCTATAACGTCGCTAAACGTGATAGATTACTCCTAATTTCACCTATCCTATCAGAAAGTGCGCTTTGGTGAAGATATCTTCATCGGCTCTCATCATCCCGACTTGCTGTTGAATAAGGCTCCACTTACTCTCTTTCCCATTTTTTTCTATGAATGACTTCATTATAATTGATTTTTTTAATAAATCAACCCTGTTTCCAAAAATAGTTTCATAAAAATAAATAATTAAAGAATAAAAAAGCGATCATTATAAATCATACTAGCCAATATAAAGAATTTTTATACTATTAGAAAAGCTGATAAAAGAATAATTTAGTCAAATAATTATTTTAATGCATAATTTCTTCTAATAGTAACTTATAACAACTTATAAAGAATCGTAGATTTCAGGAGTCATCTTAGTCAAGATTGCTAGTACTAATTCTTTAGCACTGATGAAATCTTCATAAGCTACAAAACCATAATGAGTATGAGCATAACGAACCGGAATGCCTACGACGATCGTTGGAATGCCCTGATTAGCTAGATGATAGACACTTCCGTTCGTGCCACCACCCTTACGGACAGAAGTTTGAACTTTAATCCCCAAATCTTTTGCCAAATCCACCGCCCAATTCTGAAATCCAGGGTGCGTGATCATAGACACATCAAAATTACGCAACATCGGCCCTTTAGTTAAAGCAGATTGAATTTTGTAATCTGCTGTAAAGGTATCATCTGCCGGGCAACCTTCGTAGACAATCGCTAAATCTGCCTGTAATTGGTTAATGGCTACTTTCGCGCCTCGAGTTCCTACTTCTTCTTGCGTAGTTAGAACACCTTGTATCTGAACTTGACTCTCATCGACTTGATCTTGAAAATCTTTCATGGTCTCTAACAAACAGGCACAACCAATACGACAATCAAAGGCCTTACCCAATAGCACAGACCCATCTTGTAATTCTTCAAAGGAAACATCTGGCACAACCGGATCCCCTATCTGAATTCCCAATGCAACGGTTGCATCGTAAGAAGAAGTTCCCACATCAATAACCAATTTATCCATCTCCAAAGGAGCCTTTCTCTCAGCATCTGTCATAAAATGAGGAGGCGTACTGGCAGTAATCCCTTTAATTTTTTGACCGGAACGTGTTTTGATGATCACCGTATGAGCCGGAACATTGGTTGTCACCCATCCTCCAACTGGTAAAAAGTCCAACATACCATTCGGACGGATAGCTTGAACAATAAAGCCTACTTCATCTTGGTGAGCATCTAATAAAACTCTGACTTTTTGATTCTTAGTGGCCTCATTTTTGTAATTAATAAATAGGTTTCCCATTTTATCATGACGGGTAGTCGCGAAGTCTGCCACATAATTTTCTGCGACTTGACGAACTTCTTCTTCAAAACCAGAAACACCAAAAGCATTCGATAAGTCTTTAATAATCATATTTTAACCTTCTTTCATAATCTAAATCATAACACCCTAGACCTCAATGTCAATATTGCCAAAATTCACTAAAAAGCTCAAACTCGGTCATCAACGTCGATCACATCCAATATAAATGACCTCCGAATGTTAGATTTTGGCCTAACTGACGGAGGTCAATCCCATGACTAGTACTCTTCTAATTATTCGATACTAACATATTTTAAATGGATCCGACCGATTGGATCAGGACGCATTCCTTTAACGGTATCTTTTAACACATAATTATTCTCATTATAGTAAATTGGAATAACTGGCATTTCTTCCATTATGATTGCTTCCGCTTCATGTAGCAATTGATTCCGCTTATCCCCATCAGATTCACTATTGGCCTCATCTAATTTTGCTTTAAAGTCAGGATTTTCCCAACCCGTATCATTATTTCCTGTTTGACTCGTACGATACATACCTAAGAAAGAGCTAGCATCATTATAATCGGCTGCCCATCCCATTCGTGCCACTTGATAATCTAAAGATTCTACCTTATCCAGATAAACTTGCCACTCTGAATTATCGATCTGAGTATTAATTCCAAGATTACGCGCCCAATTTTCTTGGACATATTGAGCAATCGTCGCATGGGCTTCACTAGTATTGATGGATAGATTAATTATTAATTCAGCTGGATCCTTCATTCCCAATTCTTCCAAGCCTTTAGCAAGATAAGCTTTAGCCTGTTCTAGATCACCATCCTTGAAGTAATCTCTTTCCGATTCAAAACTTGGAATTGTTGGTGGGACTAAACCTGTTGCTGGAATATGCGCTCCATGCATCACATTTTCAATTAATCCTTGACGGTCAATCGCTAAAGCAAGTGCCTTACGTATATTTACATTGCTCATGACAGGGTCTGAGATATTACACTTATACCAATAGATCGCAGAGTAAGGAATTTTTTGTAATTCACCTGATTCTTGGAATACTGGTAGATTCTCTAAAGAAATAGTTCCAAAGGGGGATCCTAAATAATCAAGATCTCCACTCTGATACATGGTACTGGCTGTTGATTCCGATTCAACAATTTGAACATTCACTTGATCCAATTTAACTTGATCTTTATCCCAATACTGGTCATTTTTACTCAAGGTATAATCACTATTATGATTCCAACTTGATAAAACAAAAGGACCGTTAGACACATAGTCTTCTCCAGCCTCCATTGCCCAATCTGGGTTACTTTCAACCACTTTATGGTTGACCGGAGCAAATACATAGTGATTAATTAATTCAGGAAAATAAGCCACCGGATGGGCTAAAGTTACTTCAAAGGTTAAATCGTCAACTGCTTTAATACCCACCTCTTCTAATGAACCTTCTCCTAAACTATAGGCCTCGGCTCCCTTAATATCATAGAAAAGATTAGCCCGCTGAGCTACTTTTTCAGGATCCAATATACGTTCCCAGGCATACTCAAAGTCTGCTGCTGTCACAGGATCCCCGTTAGACCATTTAGCTTCTGCTCTCAACTTAAAGGTATAAACTAAGCCATCTTCACTGACTTCCCATGATTCCGCTGCCCCTGGGACTACTTCCCCTTCATTATTCATCTCTGTTAGATTTTCAAAGACATTATCAATAATGACTCCCGAGGTCGTATCCGATGAAAGGCCTGGATCAATCGTCGGCGGTTCAGCACCTGTTGATAAATTGAGAACCTTATCTTGAGCCAAAGCTGTTGAAGGTGCCAACAATTGACCTAAAGTCAATAGAGTAAGACCCATTGTTTTTAAGAACTTCTTCATAATATACCCTCCTACTAATACTTCATTAATTATTAAGGGATTATATCACAGCTAAAGCTCATTTGTCTAGTTATAATTTAATCTTTTTTTAATAAAAATACGAAATTCCACTGTTTAAAAATAGAGACCATAACGCTTAAGTCATAGCCTCTAACATTTATAAATTTCTTAATTTTTTATGATCCATAATAGCAAATCATGCCCGAATCTAAAATATTATAGGTCTGGATTATGATAAACTGGCGTATTCTTTAACAATTCAACCATCATTTGATCCGTTAATTCTTTCCATTTATCCATCATCTTTTGAGCACGTTCAGCTGAAATTTCTGTAAGATACTTAGCCCGCTCTTGGGGATCTTCAATCGATAAGGCTTTTTCATCACTAGCCTTTAAGTCTTCAGCCATCATCTTTCTTGCTTCATCTTTTGCAGGTACGATAAAGTCTTCTTTTAAGAGGTCATAGTTTTGATCCATTAATGCACCAGCGAGACGGAAAGTCCAATAAGCACCACCTGATGAGAAATTCGTGTCTCCCATACGGTAAGCTTCTGGCGTTTCAGTGATACCTGAGTAGAAAGGCACATAAACACTTGATTCAGGTTGCCCCATATTGAGCCAGTGAACCCCTGCAATATCATTTGGTAGATCTTGACGAATTTGAAGGATATGTGATTCCATTGTTTGGGGAACACTTGCTGGTCTTAGCGTACTTTCTTGGTTAGTGCGATAATCATAGTCTGTACCTTCAAAATGAGATGAGAGTACTTTTTCAATATCTTCAATATCCATTTTTTCATCTGCTTTCATCAAGAATGGGAAATCATAAGATTCTAGATCTTGTTCAACGCTTGGTGTGAGTAATTTTTGACCATACCAAACTCGAGGATAATTATAGACTTGATCCTCTTCAGTATCCGTACCATAGGCTTTTTCAAAGCTAAAAGTGTCTCCTTCTTTATAACGATTAGCTTCTTGAGCAACTTTTAAAATATCCTTCGAAGCCATAAAGTTTTCTTTATCTTCAAGGTTCACTTCTTCAATCACAATTTGATTAGCAATCACTGCATATGAGTCATCTGGAATTCGTTGAGCTACCCATTGGTGACCAGTTGCGATTTCCATATACCAGACTTCATCTTTATCTGAGAAGATAACACCATTACCCTCAGCAGCACCCTTTTCTTCAACAATCTTTCCTAATCGTTCAACCCCTTCACGGGCAGATTTAATATAAGGTAATACCACAGCATTCAAGCTATCCTCTGCAATACCATCTTCAACCAAAGGATCAATGTTCAATACATCATCATTGGCTGATAGGGATTCCGTTCCGGACATAGCCACGCCTTCAGAGTTTATTCCAGCTTCGTCAAAACTTCCTTCTGACTCATCACCTTCTGGGGTAGCAGTCGTCTTAAAACGTTCTTGTGGTAACTCCACTGTAAAACCATTCCCCTTTGATACATACTGAGTTTCTTCATTTTGTCCCCCCGGACGAACCACAAAATATTTTGGCCATGCCGCCGACATATCCTCATTTCGAGCAATCATTGTTGAACCATCCACGGTAGCATTTTTACCAACAATGACACTCGTACAAGCCTCAGCAAAAGGTACTGGAAGTACTGTCATCACTAATAAGCTACTAACCAATGATTTACGATATCTCTTAAGTTGTTTCATTTTGAATCCTCCTATTATTTAAAAAAGGCCAATTAACATCGCTCTAAGCAGGTGTTAATCGGCCTTTTATATCGAACAAACAATTTTATTTATCCTAAGGGTTTAAAATATTATTGAATAATCGTTGCTGCTCCATCTTCGATGAAGGCTTTTAAGTTTTCAAGCGAAGTGATTACCGCCTGACCCCCTTGGGTATTTTCCACAAATTGAATGGCGGCTTCAACCTTTGGTAACATCGAACCAGGTGCGAATTGATTTTCTTTAATATATTCTTTCATTTCGTCAACCGATACGGTTTCCAATTTCTTTTGATCCGGTTTGTTATAGTTCACATAGGCATAATCAACACCGGTTAAGACGATGAATAGGTCTGCACCGAGATCGTTGGCTAATTTCTGGGAAGCGAAGTCTTTATCGATAACAGCTTCAACACCCTTTAGTTGACCATCTTCTTCAATGACAGGCACACCGCCACCACCAGTTGCCACTACCACATGACCCGCATTCACTAGGCTTGAGATAGCGTCTAATTCTTTGATAGCCACTGGTTTTGGTGATGCAACAACTTTACGCCAACCTCGACCCGCATCTTCTTTAAAAGTAGCATCGGTCTTAGCCATTTGTTCTTTGGCTTCTTCTTCCGTATAGAAAGGACCGATTGGTTTCGATAAGTTAGTAAAAGCTGGGTCTTCTTTATCGACAATCACTTGCGTTACAACGGAAGCCACTGTCTTATCGATGCCTTCTTTGGCCAATTCATTCTGCATGGCATTTTGTAACCAATAGCCAATAGATCCTTCAGTCATCGCAACCAAGCTGTCCAATGGGAAGGCTGGGTTCTTTTCAGAATCTGCTGCAATATTTTGTAAGAGTAGATTTCCTACTTGAGGACCATTTCCGTGTGTGATAATTAATTCGTGTCCACTCTTAATCAAGTGAACTAAGTAACTTGCCGTATCTTCTAAGGCTTTCTTTTGTGCTTGGGCAGATGGGTCCGATGATAGGATCGCATTGCCTCCTAAGGCTACAACAATTTTTTTCTTTGACATAAAACTCCCCCTTAAATTATTTAGTGATCAATGCTTTTAGAGCATTCGCATAGATTTCCATGGTTTCATAGAAATTCTTTAAAGGCATATGTTCATCAACCTGGTGCATGGTATCTTCTACACCTTCTTGAAGCGCTCCAAAAGCAACGCAATTCTTCATTGTACGAGCAAAAGTAGCACCACCCGATGAAATCGGTTCAGTCATGTCTCCCGTTAACTCACGGTATACAGCTAATAATTTAGTCACCAATTCAGAATCAACAGGAACATAAAGAGAAGCTAAATAGTCAAATTCTTGATAGCTTAACTCATAATCCTTAGCGAAATCCGATAATGTTTTAACTAACTGATCTTTATCGGTCTTAACGGGAATTCTTAAATCGAGTCCTAGCTTAGATTCATGATCATTAATTTCAAGATTAGCCACATTACACGTTAGTTTACCAGAATCTTCATCTTCCACTTTTCCAAAGATTTTTTCTCCCGTCACATCTTGTGCCAAAGTATCAGCAACAAACTTAAGAATTGGATGATCTACTTTTGTAGATAGAGCTTCAATCAAGTGACTTAAGGCATTGTCCCCATCTAATGAATCTTTTGAGTGAACAGATACGCCTTTTACGGTTAGGCGATCCCCATCTAATTCATATTTATAAGCTTTTTTATCAAGTTCTTTCGCTAAATCTTCAGCTAATTCTCCTTGATAAGCAGCCTTATCTGGAACGACATTAAAAGCACCTGGATTTGAAATATGAAAATCTTTGCTACCAGGACCTACGAGGTGCAATTGAAGCAGACCTTTTTCTGCATAAGTTAATGGAAAAGCAGAGTCCGGAACAATCCCCATAGTAACTGGCTCTTCTTTTTCATTATAGCGATTTAAACAGCGCCATAAGGTCTCTTCATCTGTCCCAAAAATAAATCGCACACGTTGGTTTAATTCATAACCTTGATCAAGCAATGCTTTAAAAGCGTACAAAGCAGCAATAGATGGCCCTTTATCATCTTGTGTTCCACGACCATATAATGCATCACTAGTCCGGATCATTTTAAATGGATCATTGGTCCAATCAGAGGGGTTGCCTACAGGAACTACATCTAGATGGCATAAGACACCAAATAGTTCCTCACCTTGACCCATTTCAGCGTAGCCATAGTATCCTTCAGGATCAATGTAAGTCTTCATTCCTAAGGATTCACACGTAGCCAATGCTCTTTCAAGCATACGCTGTATATCTTCGCCAAAAGGTGTTTCACTAGCACTTTCATCTAAGACAGAGGGAATAGCTATCCATTCTTCTAAGGTTTTTAAGGCTTCTTCTTGAACGGACTGAGTTAATTTATATTCCATAATACTCCCCTTTCAATTGATTAAAACTAAACTATACTATACTATACTATATTGCTAAATACGCTCCAGCTAATAATAAAACAAGACAAACTACAAAGACAATGATGATTAACTTCTTCATGAATTTCCACCATGTACCTATTTCAATATTAGCAATGGCTAAAGCCCCGACAACCACTCCAGATGTTGGTGTAATCAAGTTCACAATACCTGAAGCACTTTGGTATGCTGTAACAACGATCGAACGAGCAACATTGGCAAATTCGCCAAGCGGAGCCATAATCCCCATTGTTGCTGCAGCGAGTCCTGAAGTTGAAGGAATCAAGAAGGACATTGGAATATAGAAAATATAAGTCAATGTCGTAAAGGCCCACTTAGGCAAGTTAGCTAGAGACATTTCACCCCAGTGAAGTACCGTCGCTGTAATTTGACCATCGTTCATTACAACTTGGATACCACGAGCCACTGCACAAATTAAAGCCACTGAAATTAAGTCAGTAACACCATTAATAAATACTTCTACGAAACGACTTTCATTCATCTTATAGTATAAAGCAATAATCACTGACATCATGAAGAATAATACAGAGATCTCAGTTAAATACCAAGTACCAAATGGAATCAATGATTTACCAACTAAAGCACCAATGATAGGAAGTCCAGTAATCCAATTTGTTAAACTTTCAAAGAAAGTCCAATTTTCGTTTAAATCTCCCCAAGGGATTAAAGCTAAAATCATTAAAACGAAGGTAAGCATGAAGATAATTAAAACACCTTTTTGTTTACCAGTTGGTGCTGGAGCATCTTCTTCAACAGCCCATTTTTCTTTATCTGATTCAATATGATCTGCAATATAAGAATTTCGTTTTGGATCTTCCATTACTTTTTTAGCATAGCTTGACACATACCAAGCACCAATCACATAGGTAACAGCAAAGAAAATTAAACGAAGAGCCATACCATCAGCGGTAGAGATACCCGCCATATCAGAAGCAATTACGGTTGCGAATGGGTTAACAGTAGAAGATAGAACCCCAAGTCCAGAACCAACTAAGACCACTGCCACAGCCACTAAGGCATCCATTCCTACCCCAACCATCAAAGGAATCAATAGTGGATAGAAGGCAACTGTTTCTTCAGCCATCCCATAAGTTGATCCACCAAGGGCAAAGACAAACATCAATACCCAGATTAAAATTGATACATTTTTACTATTATTTTTAATTAATGAAGCAATTCCCGCGTCAATGGCACCGGTTTCATTAACAACTCCAAGGAAACCACCTACCATTAAAATAAAGAAGGATACTTCTAGCGCACCGGGTGTCGAATCAGTTCCTAGAAAACCACGAATTGGTGCTGAAAATAAGTCCCAAAAGCCTTGAGCTGTTTTTTCTACAGTATGATAAGTCCCTGCAATAAAATTCCCATCAGCATCTACATCATAAACACCCGAAGGGATAATCCAAGTTAAAATAGCTACAACGGCTGTAATAATAAATAATATGGTAAAGGCATTTAACATTTTGCGTTTTTTAGGTGTTTGTTCAACCTGATTTGTATTCATGTCAGACATATTATTTCCTCCTTAACTTTAAAAAAATCCGGTCATAGCTTATGACCATAACCGGATTAATATGTCATTTTTTATAGGCAAATTATACTTTAGGGATGAACAAGTTACCATTAGTAACTGCCATCACTGCTTTAATTGAGTGCATACGGTTTTCAGCTTGTTGGAATTGACGAGCGTGATCGCCGTTGAAGACATCATCAGTTACTTCCATTTGATCAATACCAAATTTATCTTTCATTTCTTTACCATAGCGAGTTTCAGTATCGTGGAAGGCTGGTAAGCAGTGTAAGAAGATCCAGTCTTTGTTTTCGATCTTATCTGTTAATTCTTTATTAACTTGATAAGGTTGAAGTAATTTGATACGTTCTTCGAACTTATCTTCTTCACCCATCGATACCCATACGTCTGTATAGATAACATCTGCATTCTTCACGGCTTCTTCAACATCATCTGTTACACGAACAGTCGCACCAGATTCTTTAGCATATCCTTCAGCACGTTTAACGATTTCTTCATCAGTAAACAATTCTTTAGGTGCAGCAATCGTTACGTTAACACCTACTAAAGCTCCCATCACGATCAAGCTGTTAGCCATGTTATTACGACCATCACCACAGTAAACCAAAGTTTTACCTTTTAATTCACCGAATTCTTCTTTAATGGTCATAAAGTCTGCGATCATTTGAGTTGGATGCCATTCGTCGGTCAAACCATTCCATACTGGAACGCCAGCATATTTACCTAATTCTTCAACGTCTGTTTGTTTAAATCCACGGAATTCAATTCCATCAAACATTGATCCTAATACAATGGCTGTATCCTTAACAGATTCTTTCTTACCCAATTGGATATCATTAGATCCCATAAATTCTGGAGCAGCTCCTAAATCATTAGCTGCAACTGTAAAGGCAGAACGTGTACGTGTTGAAGTCTTTTCAAAAAGTAATACAATATTTTGACCTTTTAGGTATTCATGTGGGATATGACGTTTTTTCAAATCTTTTAAGTGAATTGAAAAATCAATCAAATATCTTAATTCATCGGGTGTAAAATCAATTTCTTTTAAAAAGTTTTTTCCTTGGAACATGGGCATTCTCCTATCTATTTTACTGACTTAGCGACTAAAATTTTTCACGAACTAATGGCATTGACATGCAACGAGGACCACCACGACCACGAACTAATTCGCTACCTTCGATTTGGTGAATCTTAACGCCTGCTTTGCAAAGTAGATCATTAGTAATGACGTTACGGTTGTAAACCACAACTTCACCTGGCGCAATAGCTAATGTGTTAGCTCCATCATTCCATTGTTCACGAGCACCGGCAACAATTTCGCCACCACCGCAACGTAATAGAGAAACTTGGTCAACACCTAAAGCTTTAGCTAAGGTATCTTCTAATTTACCTTCCATTTCATCCACTTTGACATCGTCTCCATTTGGAGTTAAACGAATAACTTTCAATCCACCTTCGATTTCTGGGTGAATGGTAAATTTATCATGGTCAATGTGGGTAAATACCGTATCTAAGTGCATGAATTTACGATTGTTAGCAATTAAGAAAGCATAAACTTCTTTATAGTCTGTTTCTTTAAATAAACGTTTAGCTAATTTCAAGATTGAACGTTTATCAGTACGTTGTGAGATACCAACAGCAAGCACTTGACTAGATAGTACTAATTCGTCCCCACCTTCGATACGAGTAGATTCTTCACGGCTATAGAAGCGAGGAGTATCCTTATATTCTGGGTGGAATTCAAAGATATATTTTGCATAAAGTGTTTCACGATTACGAGTATCTGAGTACATATGGTTAATTGTTACACCATTACCAATTGTCGCAAATGGGTCACGTGTGAAGTAAAGGTTTGGCATTGGATCCACTGCAAATGGATAATCTGCATCAAGGTCATCTAAAGCAGTTGTTTTCACATCTAGTTCAGATTTCTTGAAACCTTCCATAGATTTTAGAACCATATCGAAAGTATCTAAAGCTAATAATTGTTCACGAACAGCTTGATATTGTGGTCCTTCTGCAAGTCCACATTCTGCCATCCAATCGTCAACAAATTGTTCTTTAACGCCACCTGCATCGATTGCTTCTGCAGCTAATTTTTCAAGGTATACAGTTTCAATACCTTGATCTTGTAATGTTTTAGCAAAGTTATCATGTTCTGCTTGAGCTGCTTCGAGATAAGGAATATCATCGAAAAGTAAACGATCTAGGTAGTCTGGCATTAAGTTTTCTAACTCTTTACCAGGACGGTGAAGTAAAACCTTTTTTAAGCGACCGATTTCAGAAAATACTTGAATATTTGACATTCAAATTCCTCCCTTTAATTGATGTATTCATTATAACCCACAAGGGAACCGTTTACGTTAACGATTTCGCATCAGCAAAACCAATTGATCACATTTTATTAGTTATCGATTTCATAAAAAGAATGCAAAGCAAACGACATAACCAATGCAAGATTAATCACATTGGTTATGTCGTATTTATCACAAATTATTTAGGATACTTAATGACTAAATGAAGGTCATCTAATTGGTCTTTAGCAACGGTATTTGGCGCATCGGTTAAGAGATCCTGTCCACGTCCTGTCTTAGGAAAAGCAATAACTTCTCGAATATTAGGCTGTCCCGCTAAGATCATTACTAAACGATCCAATCCCAAAGCTAATCCTCCATGTGGAGGGAATCCAAATTCTAGCGCATCTAATAAGAAAGCAAATTGACTTTGAGCTTGTTGCGGTGTAAAACCTAACAACTCAAACATCTGATCCTGCATCTCCCGCGTATGAATCCGAATCGATCCACCCCCAACTTCGTAACCATTCAAAACAATGTCATAAGCTTTAGCCCTTGCTTGGTCTGGGTGTGCCTTCAACTCAGCTACGTCTGGATTTTGGGGTGCTGTAAATGGATGGTGCATAGCTACATAGCGGCCAGCTTCCTCATCATATTCAAATAAAGGCCAGTCGGTCACCCATAAGAAAGCTAATTCTTGTGGATCATAAAGCTGGTGTTCCTTGGCTAAGTAGGTTCTTAAAGCCCCTAAAGAATCAGCAACCACTTGTTTCTTATCTGCCACAAAGAATAAGATGTCACCTATTTTAGCATCTAATCGTTCTTTAATCAAGTCCTGATCTTCATTAGATAAAAACTTAGCAATTGGGCCATTAAATCCTTCTTCAAGTACCTTTGTCCAGGCTAAACCTTTTGCTTTATAAGGCTTAACAACGTTAAACAAAGCGTCCGCCGTCTTACGAGTATATTCGTCGGCTTTTCCCTTAAGATTAATCGCCTTAACTTGGCCACCGGCCTCGACAGCACTCTTAAAGACACCAAAATCACTGGTAGCCGCAAAATCACTCAGATCAGTTAGCTTCATATCAAAACGAATATCTGGTTTATCAGATCCATATTCATTCATGGCTTGGTCATAAGTCATCGTTGGGAAAGCCTCATTAATTTCTATTCCACGAGTCGCTTTCACCACTTCCTTCAACATGGCCTCAACCCCTGCTTGAATCTCCTCTTGTTCCAAGAAACTTGTTTCTAGGTCGACTTGGGTAAATTCAGGTTGACGATCACCTCGTAAATCCTCATCTCGGAAGCACTTCACAATTTGATAATAACGGTCAAATCCAGCACCCATTAACAATTGTTTAAATAATTGTGGAGATTGAGGTAGCGCAAAGAACTTGCCCGCATTTTGCCGGGTGGGAACCAAATAATCACGAGCTCCTTCGGGAGTTGATTTTGTTAAGAAGGGTGTTTCCACATCAATAAAACCTGCATTATCTAGATAATGACGAATAGTCTTGGTGACGACATGTCGTAAACGGATATTTTCAAAGACTTGATGGCGTCTTAAATCAAGCATTCGATATTTCAGACGTACTTCTTCATCGGTATCAATATTATCTTCAATATAAATAGGAGGTGTCTTAGCTTTCGCATGAATGATCAGCTCTGTCGCCATCACTTCAAATTTTCCAGTTGGAATCTTTGGATTAATTTGATCTTCCGCCCGATATTGAAGCTCCCCTGTTATCTCGATGACATATTCAGAGCGCAACTTGTCCGCTGCTTGGAAATCTTCAGCAGATAGCTTACCAGAGTTAAATACCACTTGGCAAAAACCTTCGCGGTCACGCAAGTCAACAAAGATGACTCCTCCTAAATCCCGTCTTTTTTGAACCCATCCTTTGAGGGTGATTGTTTTTCCTACCCATTCATCACTGACTAAACCACAATAAACTGTTCTTTTTGCCATAACTATTCTCCTTTAAAAAATGCATCAACCACGGAAGTATCCATCGTCAAACGTCGGAAGACTCCAACAAAATCCTCCAGTAAATCTTCGAGGGAAAGCGTTGTTTCCTGACCATTAGCCTGATTCTTGAAAGTCAACTGACCCGATGCTACCTCTTTTTCGCCCAATGTAACCACTAACCGACTCTCCAACTTGGCTGCCGTCTTAAATTGTGACTTTAAAGAGCGATTTAAATAATCCCGTTCAGCAATTAGTCCCGCTCCTCTTGCTGCTTGAACCACTTGGGTAGCCAATCGATTCGCTTCTTGCTCTAAACAAATAACATAAACATCGACAGCTTCGTAGCCGGGCAAGTCGATGCCCTCTTCTTCCAGCAATAATAAAAGACGTTCCATACCCAATCCAAAGCCAAAACCTGATTTTTGAGGGCCACCCAAATCTTCGACCAATCCACTATAGCGTCCCCCACCACAAACGGTTGATTGAGCGCCTATCGCTTGATCTTCAACAATAAATTCAAAAATCGTCTCTTGATAATAATCTAATCCTCGTACAATACGATCATCCACTTGATAAGGAATGTTCAGAGCCTGAAGTAACGATTGAACTTCTTCAAAATGCTTTTGACTCGTTTCATTCAAATAATCCAATATTGAAGGTGCTTGTGGCAGAAGTGCCTGATCCTTAGGGTCTTTTGAATCGAGAACCCTTAGCGGATTATCATGAAGTCTCCGCTGTGAATCTTCACTCAATTCATCAAAATGCGGCTCAAAATAATCAATTAGAGCCTGACGATAAGCTTGGCGAGCTGTTTTTTCGCCTAAGGAATTTAGATGAATTCGAATTCCTCTTAAACCTAATTCTTGGAAAAATTGCCAAGCAAGGGCAATCACTTCAACATCGGTAGCTGGATTATCTGACCCAAAAACCTCAACACCAATCTGATTAAATTGACGCTGACGGCCGGCTTGAGGACGCTCGTAGCGAAACATTGATCCAATATAATAAAGCTTCAGAGGCTGAGGATATTCTGGACCAAACAGCTTGTTTTCAATGTATGCTCGAACTACCGGTGCCGTCCCCTCAGGACGAAGAGCAAGTCGACGTCCGCCCTTATCCTCAAAATCGTACATCTCCTTGGAAACGATATCGGTCGTATCCCCAACTGACCTTGCAAACAAATCATAAGATTCGAATAAAGGGGTCCGAATTTCTCTGAATAAATATTGATCAAATAAATCTCGGGCCAAATCTTCAACATACTGCCAACGCGCAACATCCTTTGGCAGAATATCTTCCGTCCCTTTCATCTTCTGAATCAAATTGCTTCCTCCTTTTTTAAATATAAAAATCGCCCTAGCCATAGCATAGGACGATTGAACGTGGTACCACCTAATTTTGCAATGTAACCATTGCCTTAAATAACTTAACGCGCTAAACGGGATAACTTTGCATTATCCTTCTCCGTAGTGTCTTCACTATTGCATGAACAGTCTCACCATCTGTTCCTCTCTGTTTGCGAGCTACTTGTCTACTTCAACGAATTAATTTTGTTTATAGCTTACTTAATCTCCCTCTTTTTGTCAAGAATAATAATAGATATCTATAGATTAAATAATTAGCAGTTTTAAAGATTGCTTCCTAAAATTGTTGACAATTGACAAATTTCCCCCTTCATAAGCATTTCAAAAGCAATCTTAATCCCTTAGATTTTGTTAAAAGACAAACGGGTCACAAAATGATTACTTTTTAATGACATTTTATAAAAAAAGAAGAAAGCGTCAACAAAGTTATTATAATAGAAGTATTATGAAGCCCGTCTAGGAAGGAAGGCGCCCTGATGCCAATCTCGTTTAACCTATCTAAGAAGCAACTAGCCATTCTCTTCACCGTCACTAGCCTATTTATTGCTAGTCTAACTCTTAGTTATCTAACACGAACCAGCCCCTTAACGATTGTTCGTCCCGGAGTTACCCTTCGTCAAGAACCCTCTACAGGATCCAAAGCACTCGCTGAAATCGACCCTAAGAGCCAAGTTTCCTTGCTTAGCCGTAATGAAAACTGGTTAAAGGTACGTTATCAAGGTAAGATCGATGGTTGGATCCCCCAATGGCTACTTGATCAGCCAGAACTCCCCTCTGACCAGGAAATCGGCTTAAAAACTAAAGGAAAAACACCTCTATATAGCAAAGCAGATAAAGATAGCCCGGTAGTCACTGAACTACCAACGGATAGCTTTAGCAATGTTCAGTTTATTCAAGGAGACTGGATCAAAATTTATTATCAAGACTATGAAGGTTTCGTACAAAAAAAGCAAGTTCAACTCCTTGCTAGCAAAGATGCTAAGCTACAACGTCAAGCCAAAGAAGAGTCGGAAAAGAAAGAAGCAAAACGTCAAGCAGCCTATGAAAAGCTTAAGGACCAATTAACAATCCGCCAAGAAGGAGCCTATTTCTTTGAAAGTCCCTCCTATCAATCCAAAGCTCTCTATCAAGCCTCATATCTTCAACAATTCACTCTGCTTGAAGAAGTCAAAAATGAAGAAACGGGTGAAATATTCTATAAAGCTAAAGATGATCAAGGCCGAGAAGGTTACTTAAATCCAATGGTTGTTTCACAACCGGTCGATTCGATTGATCATAAGACTGAGCCAAAAGTACTCACACTTAAAGAGGCGACTCTCTTTATCGACCCAGGACACGGTGGCGAAGATCCCGGAACTTTATCCCTAGATAAGCAGTTTCATGAAAAAGACTATACTTTGCCTGTCGCTATAAAACTAAAGACCAAACTAGAAGCTTTAGGCTGCAAGGTCATTCTTTCACGCGATCAAGATGTTTTTGTTGGCTTAGACCAACGAGTAGACATGACGAATCAATCTGACGCAGACCTTTTCGTCTCAATCCACTTTGATGCTTCTTGGGACCCCAATTGGAATGGCATTACCACTTACTTCTATCACTTAGAAGATGAGAATTTCGCTCAAGCCATGCAAGCAAGCATCTCCTCTCTCGGACAATCAGATGGTGGCGTTCAATATGGTAATTATCAAGTACTTCGTGGGAGCCATATCCCCGCAATCCTTCTAGAAATGGGCTTCATGTCCAATCCGGCTGATCTAGAAAATATTAAAGATGATCAATATCAAGATCAACTTGCACAAGGTATTGTCCAAGGCTTAGAAAGCTATTTTAATCAACTCAATAAAAATCATTAAAAAACAGGCTGGGATGGTGAATCCCAGCCTGTTCGTTTATTTAATATCATCATTCTAATAGTCCATTAGAAAAGCGTGCTCAAGTTAGATTAGCTATCGGTCTACCGAATCCAAGATAATGGTCATTGGCCCATCATTCACTAAAGAAACTTGCATATCTGCACCGAATTGACCTGTTTCAACCTGGTAACCATAATCTCTTAGACACTGGTTAAAATAATCATACAATTCCGTCGCTAAATTGGGATCAGCGGCCTGAGTAAAGCCAGGACGATTTCCTTTCTTAGTGGCGGCATAAAGAGTGAATTGACTAATCGAAAGAATGGATCCCCCCACATCTTTTAACGACAAATTAGTCTTTCCTTCTTCATCTTCAAAAATCCGCATATTAGCAATCTTACGTGCACAGTAGTCACAATCTGTCTGATCATCCCCATGGGTAAAACCAACTAACAATGTAAAACCATGATCAATAGCTCCTACCACTTCTCCATCGATGCTTACTTGAGCAGCTTGAGTCCGTTGAATAATTACTCGCATTTTTTCCTCCTAATTGGCAATCCGTTTAACTTCATAGACATCTGGAATACTGCGCAGCTTAAGAATTAAATCCTCTAATTGCTTGGTATTCGAAATCATAACCTTTAAGTCTATCGTTGCTTGACTATTGTCCGAAATCTTACCATTGACACTCTTTAAATTCTTAATCGTATGGTTAATCACATGCAGAACGTCATTGATCAATCCCGTACGATCAAATCCAATGACTTGAATCGCTGTCGTATATTCCTCTTGTAACTGATCATATTCTTCCCACTCAACATCGATGGTCCGATCCGCTAATTCAACCTCATGCTGCAAGTTAGGACAATCTATTCGGTGAACTGAAATACCTCTCCCGCGCGTAATATACCCAACTATAGGGTCTCCGGGAACGGGATTACAACAACGACTCAGACGAATCATCAGATTATCGATACCTTTAACTACGACCCCAGACTCGTGAACGGTTCGGTCTGGTTGATCTTTAGTCGGTGTTGTTTTATTAATCGTATTACCACTAGCTTCATCATCTTTTTCCTCTTGGTGAATCCCTAAATAATTCATAATCGTGTGCATGGACAATTCACCCAAGCCAATGGCTGCATATAAGTCTTCCAAACTGTTAAAATTAAAGCGCTCTAACAGATCTTTTTCCTTATTACGCTTTAACTCCTGTCGTAGACTAGTATTTTGATCTTTTAATTCCTTTTCTAAGATCTGCTGACCCATTTCAGCATTTCGTTCTCGCTCCTTCAACTTAAAGAAACGTTTAATTCGATTACGGGCCTTAGATGTTTTAACAAACTTCAACCAATCACGACTCGGTCCGTTAGAATTGGGATTCGTTAAAATCTCCACAATATCGCCATTTTTTAACTGGTAATTTAAGGGAACAATGATCCCATTCACCTTAGCACCAATCGTTTTATTACCAATCTCGGTATGAATATGAAAGGCAAAATCAACCGGTCCAGAACCAGCAGGTAATTCAGACACATCCCCACGAGGAGTAAAAATATAAACTTGATCTTTAAAAACATCCTCTTTGATAAACTCCATGAATTGGCTAGCATTATCAGCATCATCCTGATATTCCCCTAGATCACGGAACCACTTCAATTGTTTTTGAATATTATCAACGGGTTCTTCATCTGCTCGTTTACCTTCTTTGTAGGCCCAGTGAGCCGCTACCCCATATTCAGCAACTTGATGCATATAATGAGTTCGAATTTGGACTTCAACGGGTTTCCCTTGAGGGCCTATGACTGTCGTATGGATCGATTGATACATATTAGCCTTAGGCATGGCAATATAGTCTTTAAAACGTCCGGGCATCGGCTTCCACTTAGTATGAATAACCCCAAGTACACCATAACAATCTTTAATTGAATCCACAATTACTCGCACTGCTAATAAATCATAGATATCATCAAATTCTTTGTTTTGATCAACCATTTTTCGATAAATCGAATAGATATGCTTAGGCCGACCATAGATATCTGCCGTCATCTCTAATTCTTGAATGGCAACTTGGATATCAGCAATCACTTCTTTAATATAGGATTCTCTCTCATCCCGTTTAGCATCCATTTTATGAACAATATCATAATAAGCGTCTGGATTAATATAACGTAACGCCGTATCTTCTAGCTCCCATTTTATCGCTGACATACCAATTCTTTCAGCTAAGGGGGCATATACCTCAAGAGCTTCCTCTGATTTTTCAATTTGCTTACTCGGTTTCTGATATTTTAAGGTTCGCATATTATGCAGACGGTCAGCCAGCTTAACCATGACCACCCGAATATCCTTAGCCATGGCCAAAATCATCTTACGGTGATTTTCAGCTAATTGTTCTTCCTTACTTTGAAACTTAATTTTCCCTAACTTAGTGACCCCATCCACTAAAAAAGCGACCGTTTCGGAAAAATTTTCCTTGATATCATCTAAGGTATAATCCGTATCTTCAACAACATCATGGAGGAATCCCGTTGCTACCGTATCTGGATCCAACTTAATACGCGCTAAAATACCAGCAACTTGAATAGGATGTATAATATAAGGTTCTCCCGACAAGCGACTTTGGTGGGCATGGGCTGCTGTTGCAAAATCCAATGCCTTCTTGACAAAAGCAACCGAGCGTTCATTCATATACTCTGAACAAATCTCAATGATTGATTCTGCGGTAAATATTTCATTGCGCGCCATTGTTCCACCCCCTAATATAATTTATCTTACATTATACGCCAAGCAAGCCTTATTTAACAAGCTCTAAAGCTATCTTTCCAAACTTGATCCACAAAATCCATTTAAAAGCGTGTTTTTTTAATACATCCAAGTTAGTTGGATATTCTTCTCCTTATTAGAATAAGAATAAAACCCACAACCGAGATGGCCACCAGGAACTATTTAAAGTCTTCTGGCTTCCGCTAGCAACTTCTACTTAAAGTATAGCTAACCATCCTATGACCACGGTTGTGGGATTGTTTATATTCTAACGCCTATTTTTTGATTTAATTATTCTTGTTCTGCTTGAACGATAGCAACACCTTTAGACGCACCTAAACGACTTGCGCCCGCTTCAATTAGTGCTTGAGCTTCCTCGAAGGTATGAATCCCACCGGAAGCTTTCACGCCCATATCTGGCCCCACCGTCTGACGCATCAATGCCACATCATCCACTGTCGCTCCACCCGTCGAAAATCCGGTTGATGTCTTTACAAAGTCAGCCCCAGCTTGCTGAGCAGCCTGACAGGAATTGACTATTTCATCATGTTCTAACAAGCAAGTTTCAATAATAACTTTAACCAGTGCGGGTTTAGCTGCATCAACAACCGCTTTGATATCCGCTTGAACTTGATCCCATAAACCATCCTTAACAAGACCGACATTAATTACCATATCCACCTCATCAGCCCCAGTTTTAACAGCTTCCTTAGCTTCAAAGGCTTTTACGGAGCTGGTATTAGCCCCTAAAGGAAAACCAATGACTGTACATACTTTAACCGAAGTATCGTGTAATAACTCATTTGCATAAGCAACCCAATATGGATTCACACAAACAGACATAAATTGATATTTCTTAGCTTCTTGACACAAACGTTCAATCTCAGAGCGAGTGGCTTGTGCTTTTAAAAGTGTATGATCGATATATTGATTCATTGACATCATAAAACTTCCTTTCCTTGATAAATTATTCAAATTGATAAGAAATAGCGGCCAGAGCGTATATAGGGGCCGTTTCAGCCCTTAAGATTCGGCGTCCTAGCGAACATGTTATAAACCCTTTAGCGCGTAATTGATCCACTTCTTCCTGAGTCAATCCTCCCTCTGAACCAAAGACAATGACCATCTTTTGTCCTTTTTGGCCCAAAGACAAAGCCTGTCGAAGACTATATGATGTAGTCTGCTTGGCTTCTTCTTCATAAGCAACCAACTTAAGGTCATATTCATCCAAACTTGGCAACCACTGGTCCAGCGTTTTTAAGGAAGACACTTGAGGAACAACCAATCGCTTAGACTGCTGACTAGCTGCTTGAGCAATCTTCTGTAGCCGATCAATCTTTTGAATAGACTTGCCATCTTTCCATCGAACAACATCACGGCTTAAAGACAAGGGCTGAAAACTAGCCATACCACACTCTGTCCCCTTTTGAACAATGGTATCCAACTTATCATTTTTTGACAAGCCACAAGCAATGGTTACTTGAATAGGGAGCTCCGTATCGACTTCTATCCTCTGAATTACTTCTAACTGAGCCAACCCTGCCCTTTCACCCACTAGCCTTGCTAAATAACGTTGACCTTGATGAACGACATATATTTCTTGGCCTGTTCTCGCTCGCAGAACCGTCAATAAATGATGACTGTCTCCTTCACTTAAGGAAACAAAAGCAGGAGGTATCGAAGAAGACGCTTCTAATTCTAGAAAATACTGTTGCACCTTAGTCCTCCTTTTTTTGGACAACTAAGTTTGCCCAACCTTCAGAGCTCGTCTTTTGACAAACTTCCCAACCTGATTCCTCTAAATAATCAATCAGGTCCTTGGCTCTTTCTTCCAGAATTCCTCCAAGAATCAAGTAACCATTCTCGGTTAATAGAGGGCCAGCCTGAGGGATTAATTCTTTTAGGATATGTGGCAAAATATTTGCCACAATGATCTCAGCAGTTTGTTCAACACCTGATAATAGGTCATTCACTTGAAATTCGACAGCTATATTTTGACCCGTTTTTGCTTGATGAATCGCTAAATTATCAGTAGCCGCTTGAACTGCCTGCGGATCCAAGTCATAACCCCAAACTTGCTTAGCTCCCAAAGACCAGGCAATTAAAGAAAGAATGCCCGAGCCAGTGCCCACATCAATCACTCTTTCCCCACCCTGCATGAAAAGCTCTAAAGCCTGCCCACTTAACCGCGTCGTCGTATGGTTTCCCGTACCAAATGACAAGCCCGGATTTAGAAAGATAATCCGCTCATCAGGATAATTAGATTGATAATCTTGCCAAGCCGGAACAATCTTGATAAAGCGAGAAATCGTCTGCATCTCATAATGAGACATCCAATTGGCTTGCCAATTTTCCTCTTTAATAACTTGACTTTGAATTTGAACAGGCACTTGAAGCATTGCTTGAACTTGTAATTGGATGTAATCTGGTGTAATCGTTGGTTCAAAAAAAGCCTTAACCTGAAGCGGCTCCTTTGATTCTTCAGAGTCTTGAGACCGAATCTCACCATACAAGTCTTCTGTTTCTAAATAGTAGTCTGCCCCTTCAATCTGAGTCCCTTGAGCACCCATCTCAAACAAATAATAAGTCAAGCTATCCAACAGACTCTTATACTTTCGATCCATCGATATAGTCATCATCTGCCATTGGGTCATTGCTTTCATCCTTTCATCTAAAGCAAAAATAAGCGTCGAGTATCGTAACGCCCCGTCTCTTGATACAGAGCTA
>NZ_KV802384.1:63806-75132 GCF_001810675.1 Facklamia sp. HMSC062C11
GTAACGCCCCGTCTCTTGATACAGAGCTATTTTATCTCGATAGTTTTTCCAGTCCCAGCTAAAATCAAATTCAAAGCTGCGGTCTCCCTGATACCAATCTTTCCAAGCTAAGCTTAAAGATTTAGACTGATCTTTAACCGTCTTAAGAAAAGCTTTCAACTCTCCATGTTCTATACCTTTATCGGGATCAATTTCTAACGCTACCCAGTACAAGCTTTGACTAATCGGTTGGTATTTTGAATAGATAGCTACCTTTAAACAATAGGGTAAGGGATCCTGACAACTATTCGCCTGACTTGCATCCTCAAAGTTTAGTTGTAAAGGATTGTCCAATTCGAAATATAGGAATAGTTCTAAACAGTTTTGGCTCTCAAGATAATTTAAAGACCAATCATTTGAAAAAAACAATTGGTCTAGCTGCTGATGACAAGCTTCAAAAAGACTTAGTCTTACCATCTCACCACGCCTTTCTCCTGAATCTTATTATGACGATTTCAAACTACTTTAGCAAGATTGACGTTTAAAATTCTAGAAATAGACTAGTATTTTTCATAGGATCATGTCATAATACTAAGTAGGTTCAAATTAATCTTTGATATTAACCACTAAAAGCGATAGAATAGATAAGCTAGAATATTTTCAAAGACCAATTAGTAAACGAGGTGACATTCATGGCAGAAAAGAATTTAACCGCAAAGGATATCTTACAAAAAGAATTTTCTCGTTCAATGCGTGGCTACAATGCAGCAGAAGTCGATGAATATCTCGATAGTATTATTCGTGATTATGACTCCTATCAAAAAGATGTTGTCTTTTTGAAGAACGAAAATGAACGTTTGATCGCTAAAGTTGATGAGTTAACCAAACAGCTCTCACTTGCAAAGAAAAATGCGCCAAGCAACCCAGGTTCTGGCGTCACTAATTTTGATATTCTTAAGCGTCTTTCCAACTTGGAAAAACATGTTTTCGGAGCTCGAATCTCGGACAACTCCAACCCTTAATAAGTCAATCAATATTACATAGTAAAGTTCAGGTAATCGCGGTCAACTTCTGTTGACTGAGGAAAGTCCATGCTCGCACAATGCTGAAATGCTTGTAGTGATCGTGCTTAGCGAAACAATAAGCTAAGGTAACTTCACCGTTAACGGCGGGAAAAACTTCTAAGGCTACGGCTATGAAGGAGTATCCCATAACGTGCCACAGAGACGATTTTTTGCAGAAATGCAAAAACTGGAACGCTGGTAAACCCCTCGAGCGAGCAACCCAAATTTGGTAGGGGCACTTCTTGAAAGGAACGACCTTTGCGTCGGACAACGGACAAGGAGGCATGTAAATGCAGATAGATGATTACCCCATCATCGATGGTACCTATCAATCGATGATGACAGAACATGGCTTATCGATCTTTACTATTCATAGGTATTAGCCTAGCTAAGAGATTGCTTTTTAGACTGACACTGACTTAGCGTCTGCTAGGTGAGTGTTTTTTTATTTGATAACAACAAAAAGAAAGGAATCCCATGCAAACATACTCACTCATTGCCACTGCTGCAAGTGGCATCGAATCTCTCGTAAACCGTGAATTAAAAGAACTCGGCTATAAAACTCAAACTGAAAACGGCCGTGTCCGTTTTGAAGGCAACGCCATTGATATCGCTCGTACTAACCTTTGGTTAAGAACGGCAGATCGCGTCAAAATTATTGTTGGTGAATTCAAGGCAACAACTTTCGAATCCCTTTTTGACCAAACCTATGCCCTTCCTTGGGAAGACATCCTACCCTTAGATGCTAATTTCCCCGTATCTGGCAAATCCCAAAAATCAAAACTCCACTCCGTTCCTAACTGCCAACGGATTGTAAAAAAAGCGATTGCCAAAAAAATAATGACATACTACAGTCGCACTCAACCCCTAGCCGAAACCGGCAGCCATTACCCCATCGAAGTTAGTCTGGTTAAAGACCATGTTATCATTAGTTTGGATACTTCTGGATCGAGCCTTTTCAAACGAGGTTACCGCAGTGAAAAAGGGGGGGCTCCCCTCAAAGAAAATATGGCTGCAGCTCTAGTCCTATTAACCACTTGGCATGCAGACCGACCACTTTATGACCCAACATGCGGATCAGGCACCATCTTAATCGAAGCAGCCATGATGGGGCGGAAGATTGCACCAGGCTTACAACGATCATTTGCAGCTGAAGATTGGACGTATTTTCATCCAGAGGTTTGGACCATCGAGCGTCAAAAAGCCCGTCAACAAATCAAAGCCGACCTTCAAATGGATATTTTAGGCTGTGATATTGACGGACGAATGATTGAAATTGCTAAAGCTAATGCAAGTAAAGCAGGTGTCGCTGATACCATCGAATTTAAACAAATGCAATTATCAGACTTCGTTCCCAAAAAAGATTACGGCATTTTAATTGCTAACCCACCTTATGGTGATCGCTTGCTGGATAAAGATCAAGTCCATCATCTTTACCAACAAATGGGTGAAATTTATCAAAAAATGCCAACCTGGTCCAAATACATTCTAACCAGCGATGAAGCCTTTGAGGACTATTATGGAAAGAAGGCCACCAAAAAACGTAAGCTCTATAATGGAGCTCTAAAAGTAGACTACTATCAGTATTGGTCAGAGGCCTAAGATAACACTTCAACTTGCCCTTGACGATGAAGGGCTTGTTTAGCAAGCCCATCCGCCTGCTTATTCTTTCCTTCAGGAAGCCAAGTGACAAAGATAAGATCAAACTGATCCGCCAGCTGTAATATTTCTGATAAATACGCCTGATAATGATTCGATCTGACATAGCCTTTATCAAATGAATCGGCCACGATCTTAGAATCTGTTTTTATGGCTATAACTTGGCTCAATGATGATTTGACAAGTAATAGATCCCTTAAGACCTGTCTTAAGCTGACGAACTCCGCTTGATGATTGTCTATTAATTTTGAACAATAGTACTTTTTGTGCTGACGGCTTTGACCTTCGATAATAACATATGCTAGGCCTGCTTCCCCTGTTTTAGGATCAAATGCAGCATCCATATAGATCGTTAACATTTTTTCACCTCATTTTGACCAAGGAGTGATTCCCATGTCGGATATTATTAATTTACCAAATAATGCACAAAACTACTACCGCAAAGGATGCCTTGCCCTTCAAAACAATGATTTTACATTGGCTAAAAAATACCTTGAGGAATCCTATCAAATAGAAAATAATTGGCCCTGCTTTCATGAATTGATCCAACTCTATCTAATGACGCAAAATAATCAAGCACTCAAAAAGTTATGGCAGCAAATACTCAAGGACAAAGATTGGCGATCTTTGGATAAAAACTACTTGACCGCTTATGCTTATTCTGTCAGATCCCTGAAATCTCAATCTGAAATTTTAGTCCAACTCTATCAAATTCGTGACCAACTTCAATCTTTGGGCCATGATCCGCAAGTCTTAGATTCTTTAATCCAACAAGAACAACAGAAACTGGAATTAATTGATACGCTAAAAAATCATCGATCTACAGAGGGCCTTAACCAATGGGTTCAACAATTATGTCAAAGTCCATTAAAAAAAGTGATGAGTACAGTCACAGACCTCTATGACCTTATCGATACACTTGAGATTGACGCAGTTTTTTCATCAATGTTGCAAAACACCCAATTATCTAATTTTATTAAAAGTGATATCTTACATTTTTATTTAAGACAGGACCGAAAAGACAGATTAGAATTGCTTTGGTTCAAGCAAGCCAAAACCGTCAACCTCAAAGAACTGATCCCTTGTAAACAAGACCCACTATTTTTAGATTTAACCAAACGGTTGAACACCTACTGCCAAGATAACAACCCCAACCTCTATGATGACTTATATAATAATCTAACCTTGATTCTACTTAGCTTTTATCCCTTTCTTCAACAAGCTATCCCTGATGAATCACTCTGGTTCGATCATTTTTTAGCTATGAATGGCGTCGAAGAATCACCGGATTCGCTACTCTCCTTGGAAGTGCAAACATATCTAGAACTAGCTAATCGCGAGATTCAAAATCTTCTATTGAGCCTTTCTTTTTAAGTCTCGCCCGTTCACTTTAGCTTTAATACAAAAAATAAACTAATCCCACAGCTGTGATAAAGGACTGTTGATCTTATCATGCTTTGATGCTTTAGCATCGAGGCTTTGATGAATCAACTGAGACCAGAAGACTTCAATCGAAGTTCCTGGCAGTCCACCACCCTAATGGGATTAGTTTTTATTTTTAATACTGATGAAATGGTGTTCGCTTCTCTAGCCAGCCTAGTAAATAAACGAAGACACCTTGTGATCCTCATATTATGAAAAAGCGAAGTGCTTTATCATTAATTTTGTGATTGAGTAACAGCCTATTTAATATCATGAAAGTATTAAGTTTCCTGAATATACACCCTGCTATTCTATTAATCATCCAAGTATGCCTGATAGCGATCCACTTCTAAGATCGTTTGTGCATTTTTTACACGCTCTTCAGTAGGAGGATGAACACCAGCAAGCCGATAAGGGATTCCTAAGGCTTGATATTTATAGACCCCCAATTCATGATAAGGCAAAATCTCAACTTTATGAACGTTTTTCAAAGTCTTAATATAATCGCTTAAGCGATGCAAGTACTCGTCATAATCCGTACGAGTCGGTACTAAAACATGTCGAATCCATACAGGAATCCGGTGATCTGATAAATAATCAGCCATCGCTAATACAGAAGAATTACTCGCTCCAGTTAAAGCAAGATGTCCTTTAGGGTCGATATGTTTAATATCAAACAGAAGAAGATCCGTATATTGCATTAATTCTTCAAATATAGAAAAGAAAGGTTCATCATAAGTGAAAGGAGCCCCACAGGTATCAATCGTGGTATGAATCCCAGCCGCCTTGCATAGTTTAAAATAAGCTAATAGAAAATCGACTTGTAATAGAGGTTCCCCACCACTCACTGTTACGCCCCCTTTTTGCCCCCAAAAAGAACGGTAAGCCACAGCTTGATCAAATAATTCTTGAGGCGTATAAGGAGTTCCTCCTGTCATTTTCCAGGTATCTGGATTATGGCAGAATTCACAACGTAATCGACAGCCCTGCATAAAAGTTACAAAACGAATACCTGGTCCATCAACCGATCCAAAACTTTCTGTAGAATGGACATAGCCGATAACGGGTGGTTCTTGCGAGGTCACGTGCTCTCCTCCTTTCAGATCGATCTACATGGATGCATGCATGGTCCGATTAATAACATCTAACTGTTGTTCGCGTGTCAACTTAATAAAGTTAACCGCATAACCAGAGACCCTAATCGTTAATTGTGGATACTCTTCTGGATGCTCCATGGCATCTAAGAGTGTATCTCGATTAAAGACATTAATATTTAAGTGATGGCCTCCCTCTAAGGAATAACCATCTAAAAGACTCACCAAATTCTCCTCTTGCATCGTATCATCTTTTCCTAAAGCCTTAGGAATAATAGAGAAGGTATTTGAAATACCATCCATGGCTTCCTTATATGGTATCTTCGATACTGACAACAAGCTCGCCAAAGCACCATGAGTATCTCGTCCGTGCATTGGATTAGCTCCAGGTGCAAAAGGTTCACCCGCACGACGACCATCAGGAGTATTTCCGGTCTTCTTACCGTAGACTACGTTGGAAGTGATCGTTAAGATTGAGGTGGTATGAATCGCATTACGATATGTTTGATGTTTCTTAACTTTAGACATGAAGGTCTTCAATAATTGCACACCAATTTGATCAGCACGGTCGTCATTGTTTCCATATTTAGGGAAGTCGCCTTCAGTTTCAAAATCAACAACAATACCATTTTCATCACGAATCGTTCTTACTTTGGCATATTTAATGGCAGAAAGAGAATCGATCGCAACCGAGAATCCAGCAATTCCAGTTGCCATGGTTCGAATCACATTCACATCATGCAAAGCCATTTCAAGACTTTCATATGAATACTTATCATGAGCATAGTGAATAATATTTAATGCATTAACATAGAGTTCAGCCAACCAATCTAACATTTGATCATATTTAACCATGACTTCCTCATAATCTAAATATTCTGAACTAATGCCTCGGTAGCTTGGCCCAACTTGGGCTTTCGATTTTTCATCGACCCCACCATTAATCGCATAAAGCAAGGCCTTGGCAAGATTAGCCCGTGCCCCAAAGAACTGCATTTGTTTTCCAATGCGCATTGCCGATACACAGCAAGCAATCCCATAGTCATCACCATATTCAGGGCGCATCACTTCATCATTTTCATATTGAATGGCCGATGTCTCAATTGATACCCTCGCACAAAAACGTTTAAAGTTTTCTGGTAATTTTGGTGACCATAAAACCGTTAAGTTAGGCTCAGGAGCAGGTCCCAAGTTAGATAAAGTATGCAAGAATCGGAAGGAATTCTTAGTTACTAATGGACGACCATCTAATCCCATTCCAGCAATTGATTCAGTGACCCAAGTTGGATCCCCCGAGAATAACTCATTGTATTCAGGTGTTCTCGCGAATTTAACTAAACGTAACTTCATGACAAAGTGATCTACAATTTCTTGAGCAGATCGTTCATCTAAAATGCCCCGTTGCAGATCGCGCTCAATATAGATATCTAAGAAGGTAGAGGTGCGACCCAAGGACATAGCTGCACCATTTTGTTGCTTAATCGCAGCTAAATAAGCTAAGTATACCCATTGAAATGCCTCTTGAGCATTTTCTGCTGGCCGTCTTAAATCAAAGCCATAGCTATCTCCAAGTTCCACTAATTCAGCCAGTGCTCGATACTGTTCAGAAACCTCTTCCCTTAAGCGCATTACCTCTTCGCTCATATGACCATCACCAATATTAGCGTATTGCTCAACTCGGTCAGCCATTAATCGATCCAAGCCATACAATGCTACCCGGCGATAGTCACCAATAATCCGACCACGACCATAAGCATCTGGTAAACCAGTAATAATCCCAGAGTGGCGTGCAGCCCGCATTTCTGGTGTATAAATATCGAACACCCCTTGATTATGGGTCTTACGTAAATGGTTAAAGGTATATTCTGTCTCCTTATCAATCTCATAGCCATAAGCTGCTAGTGAAGACTTTGCCATGCGAATCCCTCCAAAAGGATGCATGGGACGCTTAAATGGTTGATCTGTTTGTAAACCAACAATCCGTTCTTTTGCCTGGTCCAAATATCCTGGGCCATAGGAAGTAATCGTTGAGGCAATTTTGGTCTCCATATCTAAGACTCCGCCTGCTTGACGTTCTTGCTTCGTCAAATCCATAACCTGGTCCCATAATTGGAAGGTATCAGGAGTTGCACCTTCGAGGAAAGAGTCATCTCCTTCATATAGTGTATAGTTAGCGACAATAAAATCACGCACATTAATTTCATCTTGCCAGCTTTGCCCCTTGAATCCTTCCCAAGCAGAGCTTACATTTGTCTTCGTCGTTTCCATTTATCATCGTCCTCCTCTAAATAATAATCAATATTGTGAATATTTTAACGAATTTATTGATACACATATTATATCTGAAAGTGTGATAAATAGCTATAGTTTTTTTGATTTTGATACAGTTTTTACAATCTGTTTAAAGCGCATTTCTCGTTTCCAAACAACTCCTTTATAACTCAGGAACTTTAGCTAATAAAAAAACCGCCAAAGCGGCTCTTTTCAAAATATCTTAATCTCTCACATTCCTACAAATATCCTTTCCATGTCAAGCTTTAAGCCTTCACCGCCCTAGTTACTACATAGCTAGGATATTTAACTGATGAAGTCGCCCTTCTCCATTCGTATCTTCATAAAGTTCTCTCAGCAAAAATCCCGCTTTAAGTTGACCCCCAATTTGGTCTTCCATGGTATGTGGCTATATCAGCGTACCATTTCTTTTCAACTAGTTATCAATTTATGATTAGCCTGTTTTCCTAGCTAAACGCTCACGTTCAATCTCAAAGACCTTCTTTTGTAATTCAGTTTCAGAAAGAACACTTTGATTTTGATGATCAAAAGCCTCTGAGACCACTGAATCTTGAGCGTAGTCCTCAAAAACCTGTGTTTTCCTTGCCAACAAATCCATCAGAGTCTCATCGATACTCTCTTGAGTTAACAGTCGATAAACCACCACATTCTTAGCCTGTCCCATCCGATAAACACGACCAATCGCTTGCTGTTCCGTTGAAGGCTTCCATTGGGGCTCGCAGAGAATGACAATATTGGCTGCTTGAATATTTAATCCCACACCACCAGCATCGATTTGACTCAATAAAATAGCGCCTTTATCAGCCGCTTCTAAACGATCAATTAGATCCTGTCTTTGACTGGCTGTTATATCTCCCGATATCATCCCAACCACTTTGTCTCCTAAATGATCTTCCAACTTTTCAAGCACCATTTTGAAAAAAGAAAAGATAATAATCTTATCCCCATTCTCCAAGGCTTCTTCACAGATGGTACAAGTGCTATCAATCTTTTCCGAATGGCGACGATCAACTCCGGAAAAGCCGGCTCTGCGCATCCGCATCATTCCAGAAATCCCCATTCGAACTGCCTCATCGTAAAATGCCTGTTCCTCTTTTGAGAAATTAGACCAGCGTTCCACCATCTCAATCTCTGGCAATTCTTTAAGAACATCGAGACGCTTGCGTCTTAAGTAGACAGTGGCCACCTTTTGCTTAAATTCTTGCGGGGCCTCATCCAACCAATCATTTTTAAAAGAGCCTTCAGTAAAGCTTAAATTTGGTTGCAGAATTGAGAGTAATTGCTTCATTTCAGATAAACGGTTTTCCAAAGGTGTTCCTGTCATAAAAAGATTATAGTCTGCTGAACGAGCCAATTGATAGGCATTCTTAGATCGCTGAGCATTCGGATTTTTAACATAGTGGGCTTCATCCACAATAACTAGGTCCGGTTTATAATCCATCGACTCATTATTAAGGTGCTTACTCTGCTCATAATTCAACAATAAGACACCTCCTTGGTCCTGCCAAGCTTGGACAGCTGCTTTTCGATTGTTTCCTCGGTACAAAAAGCTTGCCATCCCCGTCCATTTGGCAATTTCGCGTTGCCAATTAGCTAAGATTGACAATGGAGCAAGCACAACATGGTGAGTCAGTCCTTGCAAATTCAGATGGTTGGCAATCGCCAAGGCCTGAATCGTCTTACCCAAACCCATCTCATCCCCCAACAGAATTTTCTTAAAGGTCAATGCATACTTCACACCAAATTCTTGATAGGGTCTTAGAATCGCTCCAAATCCATCCGTTTCCAAAGAGAACTGCTTAACACGATCAACGATAATACTAGGAAGATCCCTATAATCCTGATCTCCTCCGCCATTCAACCGGTCAATGACGGCGTAATAAGAAGATGATGATTTCTCAAAGTCTACCATTGCTTGCCAAGCATCCGCAGGCTCAATCTTCAATGACTCCTCGAGCGACATCCCAATCAAAAGATCCACTTGTTTGAACAATTGCTGATATTTCTGCCCCAATTGTTTTTGCTCTTCAATGGGAAGTTGACTAGCTTGATAGGTATTATATGCTTGCTGCCAGAGCTTATCCAGAATCTCCTTACAGGAACGACAGAGCCGCTTTGAGCTAGTAAGATCCACAGGGTTTGACTTCTTCAGCTTCAAGTAGCGATAAAGACTCATTACCAACTGTTTTTCTTCTTCACTCATCTCTGATAAAGATAACTTTGGATAATAGGTCGCTACCATTTGGTCCAGATACTGATCGATCTCTTGCTTTAAAGACTGACACTCATCCTGCGTCCATGCTAAGTATCTTGCCAAGCGATCCGCCTTAGTTTTCAAATCTCCCAAGCTCTCAATTTTTAACGAATGACAAGCCTCTTCGGGAATTTTCAATGAACTATAGACTCGAAAAAGGGTAATAGGTTGATCTAGAGCTTTTTGACGTCCCTTCTTTAACTTCACTTTTTGTATCATTTGTTGGATACGTCCTTCAATCCATTGCTGATCAAATTGTTGCATAAGACCATCAATTTTTTCTAAATAAGATTGAATCTGTAATAAAATTTGATCTCTAGCAGTAGATCGATAGTCTGATAATTCCAGCATAGCAAGATGAATAGCTGGGGCAGAATTTTTAAGAATTTCTTGATAATCCTTTGAATCCAAATCTGAATCAATTAAAGAGTTCGCCTGAGTTAATAAGGATTCCCACTCTACTTGATGGCCTTCGATCCATGCTTTATAGGCTGCTAACTGATGTTTTACGGACTTAGTCATAAAAAGACTCAACCATTTATTCCGGTCATTCTCGGACACAAATTCTAAAGCGATTTTCATCTGATTCAAAAAATTCTTCTGATCAGCAAGTAGAACTTGATGCTGTTCTTGGTAGCGAAGCACTGAGTCCAGACGCTTTACTAAAGATTGATATTGGGAACTCACCGCTTCACCGTCTACCATTGGCCAACATTCCTCATTCCCTTGTGGGGGATCCACTTGCATATTAGCTAGTTTATCACGAGCGGTTATACTTAAAGGCGCTAAAAATATTTGATTATATTTCCTAAGCAAGTCATGAATTGGGGTCTTAAGTGAATTTAAAGTATACTTCTTATCCCCTTCTACAAGAGCCTCCAATTGTCTTAACCTTTGATTCGCAATTGTTCGATCAATCTTCATCTGGCACCTCCTTATATCAATGACGGGATATCCTAATCGATTAATCCCTGACAATTCTCAACAAGAACATACCATAAAAGGCTAACAAGTTCGACCATTAGTTGCGAATAGCTCTAAAATGAATCCGTGAACTTATAAAAATTATTTCAAACAAAAACACCTCAAGCACGCAAATTGCACGCTTGAGGTATCTTATCAAATTATACAGACAAACTAGTATAGTTTATCAATAGACTTAGTAGAGTAATCAACCAATAATAAGGTTAATCCCACCAAAATCAGTCCCAGGCTAATACTTAATAACACTGTCCTATTCTCACCAGTTTGAGGTAATTCTGGTTTGTCTGGAGTCAGTGGAATCTCTGGTTGTGGGGGGACTGGAGGCGGAGTTTGAGGTGGAATAAACGTATTCCGAATTACAAATCCGTCCACAATATTCCCTTCAACCGTTGAATAATAATCCGATACCAATGACTCACGTACCGTATAGTTGTAAGTCTGACCTTGGGGATCAATTTGATCGAGATCTTCCCATCGATAACTTGTTTGACCATTCAATAATTGGATTTGGTCAATCACTTGATTATTTCGCAATAATTGAATGGTAATCGTTGGTTTGACCGTTGGTCCACCAGACC